>JAGRAT010000032.1 GCA_020434495.1 Bdellovibrionales bacterium
GATCGCTTTCGGCTGCTTCTACGGGCAGCATTTGTTGTCCCTCCGGGGGACCTCCTGGCAACTTCAGTTGCCTTCGGTATAACGCAGAGTGCGCAGAGGAACGCAGAGAATTTTCAAGCAACCTCTAGTGCTCGTAGTGGAGTGTGGTTGTACGTAAGGGATATCCCAGCGAGGCGACACCCCTTACGTAAATCGAGCTCTCTTCTTAAGCAGCAGCTTTTTGAAGAGCTTCGGCTTTATCCGTTCGTTCCCAAGTGAACTCTCCTTTCTTCCCAGGTTCTCGACCGAAGTGTCCATATGCTGCGGTTGAGCGATAAATTGGGTTGAGGAGGTCGAGGGACTCTATGATTCCCCGTGGAGTAAGAGAGAACTGATCGCGTACTGCCTTCTCGATTTTCTCTTCGTCTACTTTTCCAGTGCCAAAGGTGTCAACGAGAACAGATACTGGTTCGGCTACTCCGATAGCATAGGCGAGCTGAACTTCACACTTATCTGCAAGTCCAGCAGCTACTATGTTTTTGGCGATATATCGGCACATGTAAGCGGCAGACCGGTCTACTTTTGAAGGATCTTTCCCAGAGAACGCTCCTCCACCGTGTCTGCCATAACCGCCGTATGTATCAACGATAATCTTTCTACCGGTAAGTCCAGCATCTCCAACTGGTCCGCCAATGACGAAGTTCCCTGTCGGGTTGATGAGGTACTTGGTTTTGTCATCGAGGAGCTCAGCAGGAACTACCTTCTTGATGACATCGTTGATGACATATTTTGCCAATTCTTCTTGCGAGTACCCCTCTTCGTGTTGAGTTGATACGACAACACAATCAACGTGAGCAGGCTTTCCATTTTCGTAGCGTACCGTCACCTGTGATTTTGAGTCAGGCTTTAAGAACGACTTCCCTGCTTTCCGCTGGGCAGCAAGCTCTTCAACGATTCGGTGGGATAGTGCAATGGGGAGAGGCATTAGCTCTGGGGTTTCATTGCATGCAAAACCAAACATGAGACCCTGGTCTCCCGCGCCTTGTTCTTTGAAGGCGCCTTCTCCTTCTGTTACTCCTTGGCTGATATCGGGGGACTGGGCGTTGATGAAAGTGAGGATTTCACAGGTAGAGCTATCGAATCCGAGTGCTGGTTCATTGTAGCCAATCTCGTTCAGAGTGTTACGAACAATCTCTTCGTAACTCACTTTATTGTTGGAGGTGATTTCTCCGGCAAGTACTACAACGCCGTTTTTGACGAGTGCTTCGCAAGCAACGCGACTCTTCGGGTCTCCAGAAAGGTGAGCATCTAAGATTGCATCACTGAGTTGGTCGCATACTTTGTCTGGATGCCCTTCTGATACTGATTCAGAAGTAAAAACGAACGTACGGTTGGTCACAGTATTCTCCTCGTCACAAGTGTGATCGTAAGAAGAGGGTGGACTCTGCTGGAACGATCACGCGTTAATTAATAAGTACTTGAGGATGGTGAACTTCGGCATGAAGGTCAAGCATTTACGGGTTTTTCGTCCTGTTTCAGGGCTTTTTCTCGATCTCTGTGGGATACGCTGACAAGGAATTCTTCTTTGGAAATGAGAGAAGACAAGTGTTGCGCAACAGCTACGGATCGATGTTTTCCACCGGTGCATCCGACACCGATATTCAGATATGCTTTACCTTCGTGGCTGTAGTGAGGGAGTAAAAAATTCAGCAATTCTATGTACTTCTCGATAAATTCTTTCGCCTCTGCGCTATCGAGCACGAATTTTTTTACCTCTTCTTCGAGTCCAGTTTTCGGGCGCAATTCATCGTGAAAATGCGGATTTGGAAGGAATCGAACGTCGATAAGGAGATCGCAGTCGGTGGGAGCTCCGTATTTAAAACCAAATGACTGAAAATGCACTCGCATCTTACGGGTTGTCTGTGCTTCGAATGATGAAATGTGTTTTCGAATTTCACGCCGCATGTCATGAGGGGTGAGTCGCGAGGAATCAATTACGATATTCGCCCGTTCCTTTACGGGCTGTAACAGTTCTCGCTCCCAGGTGATTGCCTCCTGTACGGTTCGACTGGGCTCCGGCCAAGTCGCTGGATGTGGTCTTCTCGTTTCGCTGTAACGTTTGAGGAGTTCATCAACTGATGCATCGAGAAAGAGTACTTGCCACGATTGTGAGTCAATCGGGAGATCTTCGATAAACGAGAAGAATTGCTCTCGCTGCTGTTCTGATACGATATCGAGCAGAACGCTTGTTTTTTCGAATCTTTCTGGAGCGCTTCGAGAGAGAGCAAGGAAGTTCGGTAGCAGAGCTATCGGAAGGTTGTCGATGGAGAAGTAACCTTCGTCGCTAAAAGCTCTATTCGCTGTCGACTTTCCAGCTCCTGAAAGTCCCACGAGGAGTACAAGGCTTCTAATGTGAGAAACGTCTTCTCTTGGTTCCATCGTTCCTCCACCTTCTCGTTCATTCCAGAGTAAGAGGTGTCTCTAAGAAATCTTATGGCCTCTGCCTTTTCGCTTCCAACGCTCTTAATTTCTAACGCTCTTAATTTCTAACGCTGTGCGTGATGGCTTGTCAGTTTCTCTTTGTGTTTTCTCATTTGATTGCCGAGGGCCGAGACGAGCTTGTCGATTGACGCGTAGAGGTTTTCGCTCTCTTCTTTACAGGTAAAGTCTGCTCCATCTACATGAAACGAAATATCAGCGATATGACGATTTTTCTCGATGAGCAGTACGAGGTAGACCTCAACATCGTGGTGGATATATTTCTTCAAGCAGTTAGAAATTTTTTCTTGGGCGTACGTTTTTATGGCTTCAGTCGATTCAGTATTACGGAAGGTAATGTTTAGATTGACAACTCGCGACTGGACCATGAATCCTCCTTTGGATGATCATCACTTATTCTATTCTGACCGGTGGGAATAATGGACATAATTCATGTCCTCCCATACATATTACCGTAATACAAAATTGAAAGAAGAAACAATGTCTTCCTCAGATGGCTTGTTTTACTGTGTTAAACTAACAAATCCTTGAGAGGTCAAAAAACTTTTTTATCGGAGCACTAGAATACCTGCTTTCGGCGCGAAGAAGATGCGATGCCGAGGCTCTCTCGATATTTTGCAACAGTCCTGCGAGCAATCTGGACATTTTCCTCACCGAGAAGCTCCACGATTTTTTGATCACTGATCGGCCTTTTCGGATTCTCATCTGCAATCAGTTGGCGAATGCGCTCTTTCACGCTGGAAGATGAAACCTCGCCGCTGCCAGATTTGATGCCTGTCGTGAAGAAGAACTTCAGCTCGAAAACTCCTTGAGGAGTATGAACGTACTTGTTGGTCGTTACCCGACTGACGGTTGATTCGTGCATGCCGATATCTTCGGCGATGTCTTTCAAAACGAGTGGTTTGAGCTTCTCAATGCCGGACTCGAGAAACTCCTGTTGGTACTTAACGATACTCTCGGTGACTTTGAAAATGGTTTGTTGCCGTTGGTGAATACTCTTAATGAGCCAAGAGGCCGACTTGAGCTTGTCATTAAGGTACGTTTTGTTGTCACCATCCTCCTCGCTCGCTCTCTTGAGCACTTCGAGGTAGTAAGGACTTACCCGAAGCCGTGGAAGCCCATCTTCGTTTAAAGAGATAACCCACTCCCCTCCAACTTTGTACACGTAAATATCTGGAGTAACGTACCGAGTTTCCTCGTCAGCAAAATTTCGTCCAGGACGTGGTTCGAGAGAGGTAATGATCTTTACTGCTTGGTGAACCTCTTCGATGTTCACCCCTTCTTCTTTGGCAATGAGATCGTAACGTCTACGCTCTAGCTTCGAGAGATGTCGATCAACGATCTTGGCCGCTAAAGAATTTTCTAATCCCTGCTCTTCCAGTTGAAAGAGAAGACATTCTCCGAGATTTCTCGCGAAGGCTCCTGGGGGGTCGAGATCTCGAAGGACTTCTCTAATCACCCTCCCCACATCTTGGGGATCGCACTTTGACATCTCAGCAAGCTCCTCGTAGGTCAGCCCAAGGAAACCGTTGCGGTCGATGTTGCCAAGAATATTTACAATAATCGGTCGATCTGATGGTTCTATGTCCGTCATCCGAATCTGAGAGAGTAAATGCTCCCTAAAGGTGAGCTCCTTTGAGAGGGTCGCTTCTATCGAAGGTCTCTCTTCATCTCCCGAGTTACTTTTAGGAGTCGATACCCCATAGTGATCTTGAATGTTTTCCAGGTAACGGTCCCAATCAACAGGGCTGTCTTGTGGCTCCAGCCCGGTTACTGGGTGGAGGTCCTCTGGGGAGGCCTCGGATTCTAGGATCTGCGTTTCTGATGGGTGAGGCTCATCATCTGCGCCGTCCTCATCTCTTACCTCTTCGAGAACCGGGTTTTCGAGAAGTTCTTGCTGAATAGCTTCGATATACTCAAGTCTTCCAAGCTGTAACAGCTTAATCGCTTGTTGAAGCTGCGGTGTCATCATCAGTGACTGACTGAGCTTCTGGACGAGTTTGGTTTGTAGGGCCATAACAGTAAGCTAAATTCGTTAGCAAAAACCTCGAGCGACCTATCGGGTATCGGTAAGCTCGCTCTCTACCTATAGAATGCCTCCCGCAGTCGCTCCGTGGGGGGGCGTAACGTCGGCCTTCTATAGTTATTTTGATGTCATCAGGGCTCTACGAGTGCAAAAAATATGACAATCTCGTAGATCGTTGTGTAACTGACTGAAATTATTGAATAACGCTTAGATTAAGCGGAAGTCTTCCCCAAGATAAAAGCGCCGCGCGTCGGGGTCGGCCGCTATCTCGTCAGGTACTCCTTCTACCATTACCTTGCCATCTACCAGGATGTAGGCTCTGTCACAGATTCCAAGAGTCTCCTGTACATTGTGGTCGGTAATGAGGGTTCCTATCCCACGAGATTTTAACTGCCGTATAATCTCCTGTAGGTCCTTCACCGCAATTGGGTCGATTCCAGCAAACGGTTCGTCGAGCAGCAGGAAGTAAGGATTTAGGGCTAGGGCTCTTGCTATCTCCACTCTTCTTCGTTCCCCGCCCGATAGAGAGCTTGCTATGCTTTTACGAAGCTCAGTGACTCCGAGCATCTCGAGGAGTTCGTTGAGTCGCTCCTTCTTTGTCCCGTATCCGTTAAGGGGCATCGTCTCCAGGATGGAGAGTACATTTTCTTCTACTGTGAGTTTCCGAAAAACGGATGGTTCCTGGGGGAGGTAGCCGATTCCTTTGCGAGCCCGTTGGTAGACCGCGTCTTTGGTGATGTCCTCGTCATCAAGATAAACATGCCCAGTGGAGGGAGCTACCAGCCCCACGCACATATAAAAACTTGTTGTCTTTCCGGCTCCGTTTGGACCAAGGAGACCGACAATCTCCCCAGAAGCCACGGAGATGCACACCTCTTTTACAACGGGGCGCTTACTGTAGTACTTCGTGATCGAATCGGTTCTAAGGGTGTGTACTTCCATAGCAGCGGGCAGGATAGCTTACTTTTACCCAACATAGCTAGGAATGCTCTAGAGCTCTACATCTGTTTTGTCGCTACCCGTACCTCAATTTCGATATCGTCATAGATAAGCTTGTCGCCAAGCTGTGCCGGGTCATACCACTTTCCGGAATTGTACTTGATCTCCCACTTTGTTCTATCAAGTGTGACTTTTCCGGAAGCCTCATAGCTATCGCCTGTCTTGGTGACCTTGGCTGGGAAAGTGATCGGGAATGTCAGTCCCTTAACCGTTAACTTCCCTGTGAGGAGGACGTCACTTGGCTGTTCTCCAGGCTCAGATTTTGTGATTTCAAACGTTCCCTCTGGGAATTTTGCGATGTTGAAAAAATCGTTCGATTTCAAATGCTCCTCAAGCTTTGCTTTCCACTTGGGACTCTCGATATCTTCGTTGGCGATGGTGTTCATATCGAGAACAAAGCTTCCGCCAACGATCTGCTCTCCATCTAGTGAAACGGTACCGGATTTAATGTTCAGCGTACCATTGTGTTGACCCGAAACCTTTTTCCCAAGCCACTGAACGACACTTTTCTCTTTGTCTATTTCTAGTTTTCTGACATCTGCGTGAGCACTTTGGGAAACGGATACAACTGAAAATCCAAGTACAGTGAGTGCGTAGGCAAGAAGAGTAAGGGGGCGAGTCGGGCGCATTAAGAATCTCCAGATAGTTACTGAATCCAGAGTGTACTCAACTTTCTTGAGAGCACAACTCAAGAAAGGAATTCTTCGAGAAAGCGTGCTACTCCATAATCTTCTACGGAAGCTGCCGTGTAAGATGCGGCCTGCTTCACGATATCCTTCGCATTTCCCATAGCTACTCCCCAGCGAACCTCGGCGAGAAACGGAATATCAGCTTCTCCATCTCCAAACGCCATTATCTCGGCTTGTGTGCAGCCAAGCCGGGTGCAAATGGCACTAAGGGCTTCAGTGCGGCGGGCGTTGGTGTCAGTAAGGTTGACGAAGTGAATCTTTGGATGAGCTGCGCCATAAGCGATAGCGAGTTCCGTCCTCTCGGTTCGAGTAGCCAGCAGGGAGATGTCTTCTTCGGAAGGCTCACCTTCGAACATCATGACCACTTTGAGGATATTTGCGGATGAGGCGATGGCGGTCAGGGCATGCTCTCGAGGAAGCTCATGAAGATACTCGGCGTGAATATGAGCGAGTTCGGTTACCTGTTCCACGTAGTAGTGTTTATTGTCATAGAGCTCAAGATGCCACCCTTTCTCTCTTGCCAACGTAATTACAGCCTCGACGTCTTCTTGCTTCAGATAGTGTGCGGAGAGAATTTCATCCGAGGTGGGATCTGTCAGGAGCGCTCCTGAATAGCTCATACAGGGAGCGTTCGCTCCTATCATGTCCGCTATCGGTTTAGCGGCAAACCACGGTCTACCGGTGGCGATGCCAACAGCAACTCCCACCTGATGCAGTCGCTCAATACTCTGAAGAACCCTTGGGTGAATAACATGGTCCTTTCCGAGTAGTGTTCCATCAATATCAAAGTAGCATGCTCTGAGTTCCATGTTGCAAGCTCCCCTAGTGCAACATATTTTTCAGGGAAGGCTTGCTCTGGTTTTTCTTTGGTCCGGCACCTGGAGCTGCAGGCCCTTCTTTGTCTTTTGGCTGGACGAGTTTTACCCGAACGCGTCCTTCGGCCTCGCTACGATCTTCATTGAGGAAGACTTTAATCGTATCTGCGGTGACGACGCTGCCATTTTCTTGTACTTCCGGGTTAACGGTGAGAGTTATAATTTCTGTGGCCTTCTCGTAGACGGCCTTTTCACTTCGAGCCTGAGTTCCTTGCTCTCGAACGATGAACACATTGTCGTATGCAAAGATTTTGTCGATTGCATTGTCTTCGGTGTAGAGCGCTTCTAAGCGATCGCAGGTGATTCGCATGTCTTCGTGGAGCACCTCAACATTTTTCCGGTACTCAACTTTTCTCTGTTCGGAGAAGAGGGTCATTTCATCCGATTTAATATAGGTCGGAGCATTTTGAAAGTCCGCAGCAAAAAGAGAGCCACGCTTCTCCTCAGCTGGAGCGACTTCTTCTGCCATAAGGGAGGTAACGTGAATGGTGCTCAGTCCAAGCATGAGAAGTGCGAAGAGAGATCGGGATAAGGTTGTGTTCATGAGCTTTGTTTCTCTTCTCTTTTTTTTGGTTCAATGACACTCGATACATTGTGAAGAATCTCATAGGACTCATCTTTGAGATGGGCTCGTAATCCATCCCCCTCTACCATGTACCAGCTTCCAATCACCTTTACGTGGGCATCGGATGAGACGAACTCCTTATCATGTTCATACAGAGCTTCATCGGTAAGAATCTTTATATCGCTACCATAATCAAGAACAACATCAGACGAAAAGAAGGCGGAACGAAGTCCTGCTCCCTCAAGATAGAGCTTGGCATTCTTTGCTCGAAGAATGACCTGCTTTTCCTTTTTGTCGAGCATTGAGAAGAGGCAGTGTTCGATATCGACCCGTTTTTCGTCAGGAAAATAGCGAGCATTTGTCCCAACGATCTCCCAAAGGAGCTTCCCGTTACGGGTCTCGCTACGGTGGAAATCCTTTAGGGCAAATCCCTCGCTACTCTGCGGTTCTTCACTCTCCACCCCAGAAGCGGAATCGCTTTCTCCTTCTGGAAGGGGCGTGTCTTCTCGAGGAGAAGCGATGTTCATCTTCTCGGGAGATTCTCCTTGTCCATCATCCGCCTGCCCGATCTCAGCAGGAGAGTTATCCGATTGAGAGTTCATTGAAGGAGTAAGCGAGTCTGGGGCTTCCTGTTCTTCGGGGCCTGGAGGTGGACTGAGAGAAGGTGAGCTCTGATCGTTTCCGAGGAAAAAGGTGCCAACACCGAAAAACGAGATGACGATTAGCCCAGAAAGTATGTAACTCGTTTTCTTGTTAATGTGCATCGTCGTTACTTCTTACTGTTCCCCTTCTCCTGAGAGAGCTTCCCGAACAGTGCTATGGAGAGCGCGAAGTGTCTTCAGAAGGGGAGAAAGCTTTGTCAGGGGGAGCATGCTGTCTCCATCTGAAGGGGCAGATGAAGGATTTTCATGCGTCTCTATGAAGAGCGCATCGATACCCACTGCAACAGCAGCGCGGCAAAGGGGAGGGGTAAAGATTGGGTTTCCTCCTGATACGCCGTCTTTGCCGCTCATTGACTGAACAACGTGTGAGCCATCAAAGACGACTGGGTAGCCTAGCTCCCTCATCTGAAAGAGGCCTCGCATGTCTACTACGAGGTCGCGATATCCAAAACAAGCTCCCCGCTCGCAAAGATACACTGAGCTCTGACTGTTCGCTGCCGCAATCTTTTCAGCAGCATATTTTAGGTCAGTCGGATGAACGAACTGCCCTTTTTTGAGGTTGATTACTTTTCCGCTCTCTCCTGCAGCGATGAGGAGATCTGTTTGTCGACACAAAAAGGCAGGGATCTGTAGCACATCAACGACATCTTCGAGCTGTTTTGGGTGTTCCGGGAGGTGAATATCTGAAAGGGTCGGAATGTCGAGGTCTTGTTGAATGGCAGTGAAGATCGGTTTTGCTTGTTCCAGGCCCACGCCTCGAGCACTACTGCTTTTTGTTCGGTTTGCCTTGTCGAAGGAGGCCTTGAAGATCGGAAGGAATCCGTGCTCAATCGCGGTGCTCTTGATCTGCTCGGCAAGCCGAAGAGCGTGATCCCGTGATTCGAGTTGGCAAGGTCCACAGAAGAGGAATGGCTGAGCTGGAAGGGAGCTCAGTTGGGGAGTAGCCGCTACGGCTTTTGCGTGGCTCCTCAGTCGTTCGATAATTTCTAGTCGGCTCGTCATAATTGGTTCTTGTTTGTCTCGTTCTCTACCGGTAGCGGACCCGTCTAAGTTACACGAAATAACCGGCGATAGAAAATTTTGAGCGGGCAGAGTTTGAGCGAGCAGGGATGCCCCTCGCCTTGTTCATTCAACGCTAAAAACGGAATTCTGAATTGCGAGGGGTCTAAACTACTTTTTTACTGAATCTTTCTTATTCTTTGCCGGAGTTTTCTTTGTTGTTGTAGGGGCCCCTTCCTCTGGCTTCTTAGAAAACTCGATAACCTTCGCTTCTTTTGTCGAAGTGGCGTGTTGCTGGCTCCTCGCATCTCTGTACTCCAGGGCAGCCTTGATAAAGCTCCGGAAGAGTGGGTGTGGGACTCGAGGAGTTGATTTAAATTCAGGGTGAAATTGAACGGCCACAAACCAGGGATGGTTTGGTAACTCCACTATTTCAACAAGGTCGTTATTTGGAGAGGTTCCGCTGATAAGCAGTCCAGCGGCTTCCAGAGTTTCACGATAATCATTGTTAAATTCGAACCGATGGCGATGGCGCTCACTAATAGTTGAAGTCCCGTATGCCTCGAACGCCTTGCTGTCTTTCACGAGAATGCAAGGATATGCACCAAGACGCATGGACCCTCCCTTCTCCCGAACCGCTCGTTGGCTTTCCATGAGATCTATTACGAGGTGCTCTGCCTCTGGGTGAAACTCCGCGCTTGTGGCATCTCGAAATCCAGCGCGACTTCGTGCAAACTCTATTGTTGCCATTTGGAGACCGAGGCAGATGCCGAAGAAAGGAATGTCGTTCTCTCGAGCATATTTTGCAGCCATCACTTTCCCTTCGTGGCCTCTCGAGCCGAATCCCCCGGGGATGATGAACGCATCAACACCACGACCATCGGTTTCTCTACCGATGATCTCTTCTACGCTACTCTTTTCGATCTCTTCACTGTCGATGTAGACAACTTTTACAACGCAGTCATTTGCAAAGCCTCCATGATGAAGCGCTTCAGAGAGACTTTTATAACTCTCGGTGAGGTCGACGTACTTTCCAACCATGGCAAGGGTAACCTGGCCACGATGAGGGTTCTTTAATGTGTCAACGATGCGCTCCCATTTAGAGAGATCTGGTGCACCGGTCCAGATGTGGAGCTTCTCGACAATACGCTCATCGAGCCCCTCCCGGTGTAAGAGAAGCGGGAGTTCATAGATTGTGCCGACGTCAGAAGCATTGATAACGGATTTCTCGTCAACGTTACAAAATAGGCTGATTTTCTTTTTAATACTCTTTTCCAACGGCCGTTCAGAGCGGCAAACGATGATGCTTGGTACTATCCCATAACCGGTAAGCTCTTTTACCGAGTGCTGGGTAGGCTTTGTTTTCGCTTCGCTCGCTGCTGCGATGTACGGAACGAGGGTGACATGAATATAGAGACAATTGTCTGCGCCCATCTCCGCACGCATCTGCCTGATGGCTTCGAGGAATGGTAAACTTTCGATGTCTCCAACAGTTCCACCGATTTCAACGAGGCAGATATCATACCCCTTTGATGCTAAGTATACTCTACGCTTAATTTCGTCGGTGATATGGGGAATGACCTGAACGGTACCACCGAGGTAGTCCCCACGTCTTTCATTCGCGATTACTGTTTCGTACACCTTTCCAGAAGTGAAGTTGTTGAGCTTCGACATCGAGGTTCCGATAAATCTAGCATAGTGTCCAAGGTCGAGATCGGTCTCTGCGCCATCGTCAGTGACGAAGACTTCACCGTGTTGAAACGGACTCATCGTTCCAGGATCAACGTTAATGTAGGGATCGAGTTTGACCGCGGTTACTCTGAGTCCTCGGGATTCGAGAAGGGAACCGATACAGGCAGTCGTAAGTCCTTTGCCAATTGAGGAGACTACCCCCCCAGTTACGAAAATGTATTTGGTTGGGCGAGATTCCAAGGAATCCATGAAGAGTGATCTCCTGTTTTCACCGTAATGTACAATAATCCGGAGAACTATAGCAGCCCTCATCAGAAAATTCTCAAATGAGAATTCCTAGAGCTCGATGAATGTTTTCAAACTCTTATCATTTTGTGGATTGAGAAGCGAATTAGAAAACCGAAAAGTTAGTGGATTGACTTCAGTCGTTCGAAGAGCTCCAGTCGAAAGAGTCCATGCCACGCACCGAGTGTCAGTCCGAGAAAGAGTCCAGCGATGTTTGCGGCTACTCCCGAAAATGGGAAGAGGTATAGGGCGAGTTGGGGAATTGATCGGCCAACGAGTTCCATTGGGAGGAGTAGCTCTGAACCTGCTAGCACCAAAACCAAAGGCTCGATCCAGAGAAGGGGATTCCCTGAGAGGACGATGTAAGGGGAAAAGCATATAATCAGGATTATTACCGTCGGCAGGAGCCATTCAACGATGAACTTCTTCATGAACTGAAGAGCTTCTGCCAGGGCGCTGACTCCGTTTGTTCGTTCGATCATGATCACTTCGGGAACGGGATTGAAGAAAAGTACGATGCCGAGCTTTACAAAAGATGGCAGAGAGAGCGTTTCGCTTGACAGCGAATCAACGACAAACTCTGCCAAAAATATAGGAAAGGCTGCGTTGATGATAAGCAGGAACATTTGGCTATCGAACTGAAAAATTTCCTGGAACCAGAGGCCTCTGTTTTTCCTTCGTACGTGTGCCCAGGGATCTTCGTCCTCACCCACCGCTCTTTGAAGTGCTTTCCAAGGGTGGGGAAGTCGCTTTTCTCTGGCGAGAACGAACCATTTAAACACGTAAGAGATAAAGCTTAGCTGGACAAGTCCAAGAGCAAATCCACCCAAAAAACCAAGCTGCAAATTCATGATGAGAGATTCTGCCAATTGGACTGTGAGGTAGCCGAGAAAGATGAGTATCGGCAAAAAGGGCTGCATTACGAGTTGGTTGAAGGCATCTACGGCGCTCTTACGATAGCAATGAAGCACTCGAGAGAAATAAGAAGGGCTCATTCTGGATTTCGCTTTTTCGATCTCGAACCAGATCGTGAGGATTGTTTTTTCGAAGAGTTACGCTTTTGATGCTGTTCTCCACGGGGTCTTCGGTGAGGGCGAGTTCCGTAATCCGACTTTGCCATTGTCGCCTCTTTGACGAGTTCATGCAGTTTTCCACTGTGGCCATCTTCCCCAAGCCAGTGAAGAAGAAGATCAAGGTCTTCAATACATTTTCGTCGTTCAAGGTTGAGCCTTTTGACTCTTTCGATCGGTGTTTGAAGTAATTTTGCCCAGAGCCCGAGGAGGTCGTCGATTCGTTCACGTTCCTTTCGGGGAACCATGAGTTTCACAAAGCAGCTCTTTAAGTGGTCGCTTAACTCCTCTCGCTCCAGGTGCTGGTCGACCAGAGCCTCATACGAGCTCGGGTAAGAGACAAGAAATAGAGCTATGGCCGCTAATATGGAGGTCGTGGAAACTTCTCTTCGCTCTTCTCCTACGAAGGAATCAATTCGTTCTAAAACCTGAGAGAAATAACTTTCTTCAGTGAGTAGTACGGCATCATTTAAGAGGAGTTCGGGAAGTAGATGCTCAAGTAATCCAGTCTTCGCGAGCAGTCGTAACATCGGCAGGGAAGCCCCACTTGCGAGGTCCTTTCGAAGCTCCTCGTATACACGCACCTGAGAAGCGCTTTCCAAGAGGTGGTGTAGCTCTTGAATCGCCTTTTCGCTCTTCTTTTCGATCGAGAAGCCTGCTCGCGCGGCATGCCGTACTGCGCGGAGCATTCTTACCGGGTCTTCTTGGTATCGGGTCTTTGGTTCTCCGATAATTCGTATGGTTTTCTCTTTGAGATCTTTCATTCCTCCAACGTAGTCGATGATGGAAAAGGTGGAGAGCTCGTAGAAAAGTGCGTTGATAGTGAGATCCCGTCTCCAGGCGTCAGTGGCCGGTGTCCCGTACACATTATTCTGTTCAACAATGAGATCGGTTTCCTCGCTGGATTCTTCTGCATCCACTGGAAGAGAGAGGTCTCGAAAGGTTGAAACTTCAATGATCTTATTGTTTCTGAAATAGACATGAGCCAGCTTGAATCTTCGGCCAATGACACGGCAGTTTCTAAATAGGCTCTTAATCTTCCTTGGGGTGGCGTCAGTCGCGATATCAAAGTCTTTCGGCTTCTTGCCAAGCAATAAGTCTCGAACTCCCCCGCCTACGAGGTAAGCCTTAAATCCATGCCGAATGAGTCGATACATGATCTTTAGTGCGTCAGGATCGATCTCGGAGCGAGAGACGCAGTGATCATTTCTTGGGTACTTTTCTGGAGCAGGCTCTTCTGATGATTTTCTTTTGCTCGATGCTGACTCGGACATGTGAAGTACTGACTAACTCATTGAATTCGCAGAAAAGGGCTGCGGTTAACATTTATCCCCAGAACAAGAGTTACCTTTTTTTGAGAACAAGAAGCAATGTATGTCTCACTGAGGAGAGATTCTCAAACAAAGGCGCAGTTTTGTAACTCTCTGGAAATACGAAATTATTGAGTCATTCAAAAATACTCAAGTTTATCACCTGCGAAGTCGACTTCTTCTTTGTGTGCAGGGTGTGTAACCCAAATAAACAATTTAATAGCAGATAGACATTAGCCCCAATGTGATTCCCACATTCAGATTTTCTGAATGATGCTGCGATATTAGGTGTCGAGGAGGATTTCATGGCTAGGCCTGTATACCCGTATGAAATGAGTGACCCAGACTTCGTATGGTTGCTTGAGACATTTCAGGAGAATCATCCTGGGTATAGCCTGGTCCAGGAGACCTGCCTGCCTATCGTATTGATTTCTTGTGAGAATCCTACGGCAAAACTTCCACTTCAACCGGAAGAGTTCATGCTTGATAATCCATTCGAAAAGCTCCTTCTGCCAGAGCCGGATGGTGAAGAGCATTCCGAAGAGAAGTAAGTATCTTATAATACTTGGTAAATAATTGTGAGACCGCAGATCCAGCGAGATCCTGCAGCGCTTGCCAAAAAATTCCCGGAAGCGGGTGAGGTTGCTCTTTAAAAAGACGAACGGTCGTGCTATTATTGTGCTGGTATGAAAAAGGGAAAGCAAACCAAGCACAATATCCTGCGGGAAGCCTACTCGCTTGCGAGTGTTATTGGCCTTGGTGGTCTAACTATCGGCGCTCTTGCTGAGCAGGTTGGGATGAGCAAGAGCGGCTTGTATGCGCACTTTGAATCTAAGGAGGATCTACAACTTCAGCTCCTCGGGTGGATCGATGAATGTTTCATTGAAGATGTGCTCGTGCCCGCGCTTGAGCAACCGCGAGGGCTCGCTCGATTAAAAACATTTTTTACCGGTTGGGTGAATTGGCATGAATCGTTAAAGGTGCCAGGCGGTTGTGTCTTCCTCTCGGCAACTACCGAGTTTGATGATCTTGAAGGACCCATTCGTGATTCCTTAGCGAAAAGTCAGCAGCAGTTGATAGACTCTGTCGCACGTATGGTCGATGCAGCTGTTGAAGAGGGGGAGATGCATGTCTCGGTTGATGCATTGCAACTCTCGTATGAGATGTACTCCTTGATCGTCGGATTTAATAATTTCAGACGTCTTCTTCGAGATGAATCAGCTCACCACCGAGTGATGGAGGCGTTTGAGCGTCTTCTTGCTCAATCTCGTACCCCTTACAAAGAAGAGAGGATATAAAATGACTGCTCGTCAAACAGCTACGCTATCACATTACAAAAAGTTGCGTTCATATAAGGCGAAGATCGGATTTGCCTTTGGTTGTCTAGAGCGTGCAAGTTCAACATTGGCAAGTTCAGCGGCAGAGTATCTATTTCTTCGTCCGGTTCACTATAAAATGAATGCCCGAGAGAAAAAGACGCTCTTGGGCGGTACTCCACTTACGCTGTATCACGGTACCAAGCGACTGGCTGGTTGGAGATGGGGTTCTGGTCCCGCCATACTGCTCGTACATGGATGGGGATCTCGGGCAGCACAATTTTCGGCTCTCATCGAACGACTTGTTGGAACCGGACATTCAGTCATCGCATTTGATCATCCGGCTCATGGGGCCTCGAGTGGAAGTAGCACGACCCTCTTTGAATGCATTGGAGCACTAAAGGATATCAATCGAGTGTATGGGCCGTTCCAAGCCGTCGTTGCTCATTCATTTGGAGCACTCACTGCTGCCTATATGCTGCAGGAAATGGGGGACGACACGAAGTTTGTGGCCATTAGTCCCCTTCGAAGTGCTCGAACGGCTGTGGAGCAGTTTCAGGGTTTTACTGGAATTCCCGATCCGGTGATGAACCGCATGCAGAGAAATCTCGAGTCACGATTTAATACTCCATTTGCAGCGTATGATTTTGGAACTCTTACAGAGAACTTTCCAAATGAATCCCTTGTTGTTCACGATAGGAGCGATTGGATTACCCCATACGAACTCTCCGCTGAATGGGTTTCCAAAGCCTCGAGAGCTGAGTTGTTGACAACCGAGGGGCTTGGGCATCAGAGAATCCTCTCGGCCCCTAATGTTATTGATGCTGTTGTCTCGCACATTGGGGTTCCGAGGGTTGATCTGAAAACCATGCTTCTTAGCGAATTCGCGCTCTGATTTCTCGTAGGCCTTTAAAGGGGAGTTGATTCTTCTCTGCTGAAGAGGGCCACCTGTGGTAATTCGTTTGATGATTACTATAGACTGTTGCAAATGTCTTTGCTGTCAAAATTCTTTCTCGTATTTGTTGTCCCTTCGATCATGCTGCTCAGTATGGAGGGGGTTTCTCGTCTAATCGACTTGCCAGCCTTGGTAAGTGATTCTTCGCAAGAGCTCGAACTTGAGATGCCAACCTGGCTTTTCGAGGAAGAGAATACTCGACTTAATGTCGATACGATTCGGCAGAAAAAAGCCGACCTGGATTGGGTGTCGATGTTCGAAGAAGGGCTTGGATATCGACTCCACCTCGTTCCTAACCAAGAGACCTATATAACCAATACTTTTTCGAGAATAGGTGCCGATAAGCAAAAGCAGTATCGAGTGCAATCCAACTCAATTGGATTTCGAGCGCGCGAGCTCGAAGACGATGCCCCATTTCGTATTTCGATTTATGGAGACTCGAGCTCTTTCGGATGGGGGCTGCATCAAGAGGATATCTATAGCGAGCGGCTATATTCCCTTGCAAATTCCACTGCTGCCTCGACTGCTGTTGAAGTGGCGAACTTCGCGATTCCCGGAGACTCGAGTGAATATGGACGGCTGGTTTTCGATGCATTCGCCAGTCGTTTCCCGGGAGATATCGTCATCGTGAGCTTCGGGGCCAATGATGCCAAACAGGTGTACAGCGGGCATGTTGAGCAGGCTGACCGCTTTCGATCGAGAAAATTTGTACATCGCTTGAATGGGGTGATGTTGAATTCCTCCCTCTATAAGACGTTGCAAATTCTTATGAACCAGACCTCTCGTGGAAGGAACGCAATAGAGGAGTTGAAGAAACAACCGAAGCAACCGGCGGTCTCAAAGGCGAGATATCAGGATAATCTGCGCTACATGGGAGAGGAAGCGGTTCTGCGTGGGGCGAAGCAGGTGGTGTTGCTCTCTCTTTGCACGCCCCCGCAATATGCTGAGGCTGCTCAGAAGCTTGCCCGAAAGAAGGATTGGACCTACCTCAATGGCCAGCGGTATTTGTTGCGACTCCTCGATGAGATTAAAGCCGGCGAATTTTATCCAGAGCTTCTTGAGGAGATGCAGGCAGAATATGGCCAGGAGTTACGGGAACACGAAGTTTTTTACCTCACAACGGATGGTTGTCACCCAAATAAACTTGGGCATCGAATACTCGCAGATAAGCTCTTGTCCATGTTGGAACTCCCTGCTCCTGCAGCATCTTGATGGCCGCACAAGGAGCATTGCTGCATCAAGCGCCAGTGAGGAGAATCAGAGAGTCGCCAGAATCTCGTTTACTCCATCTGTCATAGTTTTTTGATATTCTTTTAGAAGCTCTTCTGTCTCGGCTTCAAAGCGCATGACGAGGGCTGGTTGCGTGTTTGAGGCGCGGACAAGTCCCCAGCCCTTTTCAAATTCAACACGAACTCCATCGGTAAGATCGATCGTGTAGTTCGCAAATACTTTCTCTGCCGCCTTTGGAACTTCGAACTTCTTTTCGTCGGGACACTCTACTCGAATCTCGGGAGTGGAGACGGCGGGAGGAAGATCGGTGAGGAGCTCTGAGACTTGTTTATCTGTTTTGGAGAGTAACTCTACGAATCGTCCAGTTGCGTAGAGGGCATCATCGAATCCAAAAAAGCGATGCTTGAAGAACATATGTCCACTCATCTCACCAGCCAGTGCCGCGTTCTCTGAGTAGAGTTTCTGTTTGATCAGCGAGTGTCCAGTCTTCCACATGATTGGAGTTGCTCCCGCTTCTTTTAAAGCATTGAAGAGTCTGCTGGAGCACTTTACATCGCCTATGATTGTTGGGTGTTGAACCTCTTCTATGAGTGCTCGGCCGTAAAGGAGGAGGAGCATGTCACCAAATACGATCTCTCCTTTTTCGTCGACTACCCCGATTCGATCTCCATCACCATCCCAGCCGATACCGCAATCTGCCTTTTCTCGTAGCACCGCCGCTTTGAGATCAACTATATTCTCCATTTCGGTTGGATCCGGGTGGTGATTTGGAAAATTCCCATCTGGATCGCAGTAGAGTTCGACCACTTCAATTCCAAGTCGCTTGAGCATCTCTGGTCCAACTATCCCGCCAACACCATTGCCGGCATCGACAACCACTTTGAGCTTTCGGCTGCCGAGATGAGGTTTAATATTGTCAGCAAGATATGTAATGTACTGCTCGAGGAGAGGTGCTTCTTTAATGAGCTCTGGACGAGGGTCGATCTTGTCATTCTGCGCTTTCTTCATGCCCTGATAGAGTTCCTGAATGGCACTGCCAGAAATAGTGCTCTTTCCCTTACAGATCTTGAATCCATTCATATTTGAAGGGTTGTGACTTCCGGTAACTTGGATGCCTCCAGCGAGCTCTCGTTGGTAAAGCGAAAAGTACACTTGAGGAGTTGGGCCCATGCCGAGCAGCTGAACTTCCCGACCTGTCGAAGAAATCCCTTCTGCAAGCGCTTGTGCGTAAGCCGGAGAGCTCAAGCGACAATCATATCCAATACTCACAGGGAGCTTTGAGTCATCTCCTAGCCACAGGCTGTACGTTCGTCCTAAAAGTCTCGCAAACTCGGGACTTAAATCTTCATCGACGACGCCTCGAATATCGTATTCACGAAATGCCAAAGGGTTAAGTTTCATTTTTTGTCATCCCTTTTATCTCTCTAGGTCCTCACCGTTTCTTGCGTTGTTCCAGAAACACTAAGGGGACAGAGAGTATAG
>JAGRAT010000329.1 GCA_020434495.1 Bdellovibrionales bacterium
AATATGATAGATATGGGAAATCCCGGGAAAACCAGGAAGCGCTGACTGCGGCATCGCGCCCATATTCGCCATACCCATTCCACCTCCCATCATACCGGACTTCCCATGCATCATGCCCATCATCTTCATCATATCCATGCCCATCATGCCGGAGCCTCCGCCCATGTTCATCTGATCTGAGTTTCCTGCCATCTGCATATCACCCATTCCTTTCATGCCCATGCCTTTTTGCATTCCGCCCATGGCCATACCCATCTGCATTGATTTTTGGCTATCACCCTGATGATTCTGTTCGAGCGCAGCTTCAAGACGAGCAACTTTGGCTCTAAGCTCGATGAGTTCATCGTTCATGGGCTTATCAGCCGTTGCGGAATTTTGCATTCCCATTCCCATCTCGTCCGGCATCGCATGTGCAGGACTTCCCTGTCCCAAGAGAAGGGCGCTTAAGAAAACAAGACTAAATTGTTTTGCTATCGTTACCGTACTTATTCTCAATGTTTCCATGACACTTTCCTCCTAAAAAATACTTTACACTCTACTCTCCAAATTTTTCTCACCAAGCTCCGCCCCATACCGACAAAGAGAACAATGTGAAGGGGGATTTGGAATATTCATACCAAATCGTTTTCCAGCGCATGACTGTATGCATGTGACTGCTTCTTCCACAGAGTCAGTAAGATAAATTCTATCGAGGTCCTGCTTGATAATCGCTTCGTTCTCTAAAAGCTTCTCGAGTAAAAACTCTTTGAGTGGAAGCCAGTAGTCAGTTCCCATGAGAATCACAGGGAAATCTCGCATCTTGCCTGTTTGAATAAGCGTTGCTGTTTCAAAAACCTCATCAAGAGTTCCAAAGCCCCCGGGCAGTGCAACGAAAGCGCAAGAGTACTTAAGAAGCATTACCTTTCGAACAAAGAAATGGTCAAAATCAACAAAGCGATCAACATACTTATTAGGCTCTTGCTCATGAGGGAGCTTAATATTGCATCCAATGGAGCGTCCCCCTGCTTCTTTCGCTCCTCTGTTTGCACCCTCCATAATGCCTGGTCCACCACCTGTCATTACAGTAAATCCGGCGCGAGCAAGCTCGCCGCCTAGGTCTTGAGACAATTCATAATACGGGTGACCTTCTCGAAATCGTGCGGACCCGAAAACCGTGACACAGGGCTTAAGCCCCTTTAACTTTCTAAATCCTTGCACAAACTCTATGAAGATCTTCACCGCTCGGGTGAGATCTTTACTGTCAGATTCATCGCGGCAGAGAAACTCGCTTTCGCCGTTACCGCAAGGATTCTTGCCCCACCTTTCACTCTCTTCAGTCACGTTTTGTCTCCATCAGTCTTTAATCCATTTCCCAACGAAGTTATAAACGCTCCCAACTGTTGCCCCGGCAAACCAGGCAATAAGAAATGTAAGACAAAGGCCCATGCACATCTCCCAAAGAGGCATGTTCATTCTTATCACTGGACTTACATCAAGGCCGTGAAGCAAGCTGTTAAAAAGAAGTACTGTGCCATCATGTCCTACGAGCATCATTACAATCACGCAACCGAGGTACATGAGTGTAAAGGTCACCCCAAATGCCCACCCAAGACGTATCGGATTAATGTTTATCATGTTCCCCTCCATGTTTTGCGTGATCGCCATCGCTGTGTTCGTCATGACCCATGCCTTTAAAGTGCATGAGATGACATCCCATCATTAGAACAATAAAAATGAGTATTGTTGCTTCCTGACTTACTCCAAATCCGGGAAGGATAAAGAGGAGCAGCATCGGCAAACCGCATCCAATAAGCATCATGAGCGCGTGGTTTTTCATTTCATACCTCCCGTCTTTCGACGTAATCGCTCCGCTACTCAAAGCTTGAGTGAGCGAAGCCTTAGTGCGTTTCCTATTACTGATACAGAACTAAAACTCATCGCTGCTGCTGCGATCATCGGGCTGAGCAACAACCCAAAAAACGGGTAGAGCACTCCTGCTGCCACGGGTACCCCAAGCGCATTATAGAAAAATGCGAAGAAGAGATTTTGTCGTATATTTCGCATTGTCTCTCGACTCAATGTTCTTGCTCTTGCAATTCCGCGTAAATCTCCCTTTACAAGGGTTACACCGGCGCTCTCCATTGCGATATCGGTTCCTGTCCCCATAGCTACTCCAATATCTGCTTGAGCAAGCGCCGGGGCGTCGTTAATCCCATCACCTGCCATAGCAACGATCTCCCCGCGTTCTTTAAGCTCTTTTACAATGCGGTTTTTGTCTTCCGGAAGAACATCAGCGTGAATATCTTTAATTCCAAGCTCATCCCCTATCGCACGAGCAGTAGTTTTATTATCTCCTGTAAGCATTACTACTTTGACCTGATCTTCTTCTAGGAGTCTTAAGGCTTCTCTGGTTGATTCCTTAATCGGGTCAGCAACGCCAATAAGCCCCCCAGGCTGATCATCAATCGCAACAAACATTACGGTTTGTCCCTTCGAGCGGAGCTCATCAGCCATCTTCTGAAGTTCATCGGGCTCTATACCAAGCTCTGAAAGAAGTCTCTTTGAACCGATAGTGACGGTTCTCCCACTCACTTCTCCCCGAACTCCTTTTCCGGTAATCGACTCAAAGTTTGAAACTGGTGATAAGGCGGCCCCCCTCTCTTTTGCTCCAGTAACAATGGCTTCTGCTAGCGGATGCTCACTAGCAACTTCAAGCGAGGCAACAAGAGAAAGAAGTTCTAACTCTGACGCTTCACCGACCATTTGTATGGTAACGAGCTTAGGGCGTCCCTCTGTTAACGTCCCCGTTTTATCGACTACTAAAGTGGTGACTTTTTCAAATGTTTCAAGCGCAGCGGCGTCTTTAATGAGCACTCCTGCAAGCGCTCCCTTTCCAGTCCCAACCATTATCGACATTGGGGTCGCAAGACCCAGTGCGCACGGGCATGCAATTATGAGTACCGCAACACTGTTTACCAGGGCATAGGCAAACGCTGGAGTCGGCCCAAAGAAAAACCAAACGATAAATGTAACAACAGCAATACCAACCACAGCAGGAACAAAGAAAGCAGAAGTGGTATCAGCGAGTCTTTGAATGGGTGCCTTTGAGCGCTGCGCTTCGCTCACCATATGCACTATTTGTGAGAGTAGTGTGTCAGCACCAACGTTCGTAGCTTTCATAATAAAGCCACCACTTCCATTAATAGTTCCACCGGTCACTTTTGAGTCTACTTCCTTTTTTACGGGAAGCGGCTCTCCGGTAATCATGGACTCGTCAATGCTCGTTTTTCCCTCAACAACTACTCCATCAACAGGAATCTTATCTCCTGGCTTTACCCTCAGTCGGTCTCCTTGCTTGACCTCACTAACTGAGACGGTTTCTTCCGCCCCATCATCCCCAATCCTTACTGCTTCAGGCGGTACAAGTTCTAATAGTTCTCGGATAGCGCTACTGGTTTGGTTTCTCGCTTTTAGCTCAAGCACCTGTCCGAGAAGCACTAACGTAGCGATCACAGCAGCAGCTTCGAAGTAGATTGATACATGTCCTCCCATCCCCTTAAACGTTTCTGGAAAGAGTCCAGGAAAAAGCACAGCTACTACACTGTAGACATATGCAACACCAACTCCTAAAGCGATCAGGGTAAACATATTGAGATTGCGGGTCTGAAGCGATGCTATGCCTTTTTCAAAAAATGGCTTTGCTCCCCAAACAACCACCGGAGTAGCAAGAAGAAATTGAATCCACGGCGAAAGTGGTGGAGGTACAATTTTTGAGACAATATCACCGGGGATGAGCTCACCCATGGAGATCGCAAAGAGTGGAACAGTAAAAAGAGCACTTACTACAAAGCGCCGTGTCATATCTCGGAGCTCTGCATTGTCAGGCTCAGAGGCTGCCGCAAGCGCTCCTTTTGGCTCTAGCGCCATTCCACATTTTGGACAGCTCCCTGGCCCAAGTTGCTCAACCTCGGGATGCATTGGGCAGGTGTAGACAATCTGATCGCTCTCTGAATGGGGGGGATTCTTAGAAGCTTTCGGCGCTACTCCGTGGGAATGAGCTTCCTCTTTATG
>JAGRAT010000330.1 GCA_020434495.1 Bdellovibrionales bacterium
GCCCGTTAAAAGGGTACACGGATGTACCCTTAGGGCGAACCCTCGGAGCGGGACACGATGTCCCGCGAGAATGAGGCGAACGATGAAACTCTCCCAATGCCGCTCTTTCTATACACAATAACTATTAGATAAAGACATCTTTGAGATGGCTTCTAGTTTAAAGGGGATTTACCCTTGCAGTGCGAGCTGAGTAGTGAGCTCTCCCAGGGAATCAGAGTTGCTCATATGAGATTTCGCTATCTCAAAAGACTGCTTTGCTTGATTGAGATCCCCGGCTGCCAACCAGAGCCGTACTACGAGTTCGTGCGCGAGGGAAACCAATTCCGGCTCAAAGGTGCTCACCCCTTCTTGTTGCAACTCAGTTGAGAGCTTGCCAGCATGCTCGCCGTATTGCTTTCGACCAAGAACGGTTTTGGGGCCGAGGATAAGTGTCTGAGCAAACAGAACGTCTCTTCGGAGCTGTAACTGAGGATCTTCGGAAGTTAGTCCCTCCAGTGCCTTAACAGCTCCTGGAATATCGCTTGTTTCAATCCGAGCTGCAGCGAGTTGTAGCTTCGCTTCAACTCCAGCGCCGTTCTCCTCTCCACCTTTTCCGCGAGAGCCGAGCTCGAGGGCCTGAGTAAGCTTTTCTGGTTGATCAGTCTTCCGATAAATGTCAGCGAGCAGCACCCAGCTATTCTGTGGTGATTCATAGGTATAGGCCCCGAACCAGATCGCCTCTTTCAGTAAGCGTTCTCCGTCCTCTAAATTACTGAGCTTCAAAGCAATCGAGCCGAGGAGATGGAGTGCATCTGAATTCGTAGCGCGATACGAGAGGGACTCGAGCAACGCGGTCTTTGCTTCAGGGAGTGATTCGAGTTGGTAGAGAGAGACTCCCTTGAGGAAAAAGAAGAGGTCGAGTTCGCTCGGACGGAGATCTCGCCGGATGTTTTTGAGTTTCTTGATAACTCCCTCGTAGTCCTTCTTTTCAAAAAGCTCTGAAACTTTTTTGAGTTTTGGCGATAACGCCCGGACTTCTCCTCCTGGCTCGGTCGGTATTTCCCCAGAGGTCCCGGGTACTTCCGTAGCTGCTATCGGGATCGCCTCTGTGCTGACCTCCTGTTTCTTGCGATTCCCTTTCTCTGCTTTGGCTCCTTTTTCTGCGTTTACTACTGTGCTTGTTCCGCCATTGACGACTGGAGCGAGTCCGATCAATCCCAGTGAGAGAACGAGTAAAACAGAGGATTTTAATAACGGAATAGAGTGTTTAGGTTCTTTGTACAATTTTCACCATCCTCGGTTCGTTTTTGAACAGTCAGGCATCTTAAAAAGGAGAATTACTACTGGCCGCCACTGGAGTTAGCGGATTCAGATGCGCCCAGTATAACGAGAAGAACACGAAGAGAGTATCACTGGGATCTCTCTGAAAAGGCAAGGTATCGCTGAATGAAACAGATTCTAGTCGTTGATGATGAGGAGACCGTACGCAGCTCCTTAGCGCTTTTGCTCAAATCCCAATTTAACGTGGTAACGGCGCCGGATGGAGAAACCGCATTAAACGTCTTTACGGAAAAGGCTCCAGATCTCGTGCTACTCGATGTCATGATGCCGAAAGTTGATGGAATAGAGACCTTGCGACGACTAAAAGCAAAGGCTCCAGGGTTGCCCGTTATCATGCTGACAGCCGCCAATTCGGTTCGGACCGCTGTAGAAGCGATGAAGCTTGGAGCAAGTGATTACCTCAGCAAACCTTTTGATGTGGAAGATCTGAGTTCTACCATTATTAAAACCTTAGAAGAACAAGCCGCAGAAAAGGTTGTTCCAAGTGCAAAACTCCCTTCATCAAAACGGGCATTGCGAGGAGGGAGTGGAAAGACCGAGGTCGTTGGAGATTCTGAGGCCGTTCGTGAATTGCTCTACCGAGTTGAACAGGTGGCATCCAGAGATAGTACGGTGCTTATTACTGGCGAATCCGGGGTAGGGAAAGAGCTTATTGCAAAACGCATACATGAGTTGAGTCCTCGCGCCGCGGGCCCATTTGTTCCGATCAACTGTGCGGCGATCCCAGAGAGTCTCATCGAATCTGAACTCTTTGGTCACGAGCGAGGAGCTTTTACGAGTGCGATTGAGGAACGGGCAGGGCACTTTGAACTTGCCGATTCAGGGACTCTCTTCCTTGATGAGATCGGAGAGTTGAGCTTGTCCGTCCAAGTGAAGATGCTCCGGTTTCTCCAAGAGCAAGAGTTCTTTCGAGTCGGAAGCTCTAAATCTCGGCGTGTAAATGTGCGAGTTGTTGCTGCCACAAATCGAAAGCTTGAAGATCTCGTTCGAGAGAAAAAATTTCGACAAGATCTCTACTATCGTATACATGTCGTCAATCTTGAGGTTCCCCCCCTTCGCGAGCGATATGAGGACATTCCGATACTCGTGCAGCACTTTTTGAAATCCTTTCGCGAAGCGTATGGCGAACGAGAGATTTCGTTCTCTGATGAGGTTTGGACAACGTTTCGAGAGTACCCGTGGCCAGGGAATATTCGTGAGCTCGAGAATGTGATTGAGAGCATCCTAGCGCTTGCGCCGGAGGGGCATATTACCGAAGAGCACATTCCAGCGCGATTGTTAAACGCCGAAATCACCGAGCCGGTACAATTTAGAATTCTCGACAAGGGATTAAATTTTGAAGAGGCAGAGCGACAGTTCGAGAGTGAGATTATCCTGAAGGCTCTGCGGAAAACTGATTTTGTTCAGACCCGTGCAGCAGATCTCCTTGGAATCAGCAGGCGCATTCTGAAATACAAAATGGATAAGCTTGGGATTACCGATGAGCTTGAACGCCAGAAGGTAGTGGAAGCGGAGTAGTAGGGAGCGAGGGCTGATTCGCTCGCACTATTTGAACAGATCATCAAGCTTTTTCATTGTGGCGGCCTTCTCATCGTTCACTGAAGAATTGCCACCTTTGTCCGAGAGCGAGAAGTAATCGCAAAAATTTGAACGTTCCTTATCAACGACGCGTTCTGCTTGGGGCTCACGACACTCATTGTAAGCGCTCTTATCATAGTGCTTGCATTGAATACAGGAGTGGATGTCTGAGCCGCAAGCGGGGCATGAGTCAGTCCTGCCAACGACTACACCAGCCCCATACCCTGAAAGTGAGGCGTTGCATTTAGAGCACTTAGCCATATCTGCCTATATTCCTCGATAAAGATGAACTTCAAAGGCCTTTCCAATCACATCTTATTAGGTCAGAGTGAATGATCAAGCATTTCGATAGGTATTAGCTTTGCAGCAAGAAGAACAACAAACAGAACACCACTCACAAGACACCCAGCCCGTGCTTTGGAGCCTCGCGAATGGACTCCAGGTCGTTTGTTTGCCTCTGAAGTACGTGGAGTACGTGGCAGCGGATATCATTCTTCCCGGTGGGGTAATTAACGATCCGGAGGGCAAGGCCGGGAGCTCACTTCTCCTCGCTGAGCTACTCAGTCGCGGTGTCGGCACGATGTCGAGCCAAGAGCTTCTTACCGCGTTTGATGATCACGGTATTCGCCACGGAGAATCAGGCTCTTCGTTAAGTTTATCGCTACGTTCATCGTTTCTTCCCCAAGAAACGAAACGTGCCTTAGAGCTTATGTCGATGATGCTAAGAGAGCCAAGTTTTCCTGAAGAGGCGGTAGATCCGGTAAAGGCGCTCTTTCTCCATGACCTCCGCTCGGTTAGAGAGAATCCGAGTCGTTGGGCAATGCTAGAGCTTTCCAATCGGTATTTTCCAGCACCTTTTAATAAGAGTCCTCTCGGTGAAGAGGAGGATATTCTCTCGCTTACACAGAGTGCTCTGAAAGAGCAGTGGTTTGGCCGTTTCGGTCCTAAAGGAGCGGTGCTCTCCGTCGCGGGTCGAGTAGATGTGGATGAACTGAAAGGGGCTATCGAGCAGTATTTCAGTCCCTGGAAGGGAGAATGTGAAGAGATCCCCGAACTGACGGAGTTCCCAAAGCGTCGATCTGTCTATCTGAACTACCCCGGGGCCCAGCAGCAATTGCTCTTCCGTTATCCTTCTCCTCCGTT
>JAGRAT010000331.1 GCA_020434495.1 Bdellovibrionales bacterium
TCAGGGATTCCGGCTTCGACCTTCCCAACGAGGTCAGCTCCAACGTCTGCTGCCTTTGTGTAGATACCACCACCGACTCGAGCGAAGAGCGCTACGGATGATGCGCCCATCCCGAATCCAACGAGGTACTGCGCAACGGCAGGAGCATCAAAAATAAGATATAAAATCCCAAGTCCGAGAATCCCGAGGCTCGCGACACTGAGACCCATCACCGACCCACCATTAAAGGCGGTCATAAGTGCAAGACCCTGGTTCTTTTCAGAAGCTGCCTGTGTGGTACGAACGTTGGCGGAAGTAGCAGCGGTCATTCCGAAGAAGCCAGCAAACAAGGAACAGAAACTTCCAACTGCGTATGAAATCGCGACTTCGAACTGGATAGCAGCCCAAAGAACAAGAAAAACAAGGGCAATAAAAAGAACAAGGTAGAATGCCTCTTTCTTCAGAAATGCAAGTGCACCTTCACGAATGTCGTGCGCAATTGCTTGCATCTTCTCTGACCCCGCAGGAAGTGCTTCGATCTGACTGTAGGTACGATAAGCTATGATGAGTCCCAGTATTCCAGTAATGGGCATCAGCAGTGAAAGCGTTTCTGTCATCCTTACTCCTTTCGCTAGATATCGGTCGCTAAGATTTCGCTTAGATATCGGTAAACCATGCCAGTTGAAAATTCTCTCGACTTCAATTCCCTCAACATCCGGCCGCGCGAGTCGATCGGAATTTAAGACGAGCCAAATATTTCAGCAGCTATGTATATTTCAGCAACTTTGCTGCTCAGCGTGACTGGCACCTACGGTGCAATATGTTTGTGAGAGGAGAACGCAGCACCAAATGAACTGCGGACTACTAACCCCACCAAGTAACTTCACACAGTTAGTACTCAGTTACGCTGATTAATATTGTTCTGCGTTCTCTCGAATCCATCCCGTAAAAGCTGCTCTAGAGCTTTCACGGCGCCCTCGATCGCCAGCTCCAAGGCTGGCTTCTCACCTGAGGAGAACGCACCGAGCACCCAACTATGCACGAAGTCTCGGCTTATGTCAGCCTTCTCAGGAATATTTGGTCGACCAATCCCGAAACGAAGTCTCAGATAGTTTTTGGAGCCCATTTGCTGTGTAATGGATTTCAGACCATTGTGCCCACCGTCACCCCCTCCTAGCCTAAGTCGGCAGGTTCCCAGCGGAAAATCGAGGTCATCATGAACCACGCAGATACGTTCAACCGGAATCTGGAAGAATTTGGCGGCCTGCTGAACCGACTTTCCACTTAAATTCATGAAGGTTTCTGGTTTGAGGAGGAGAATTTTCCGATCTCCATCTCGAACCTTTGTATGGAGGCCCTGAAATTTTGAACTCCATCCCCCACTAAGAGATGCACCACCAAACGCTTCGTGCAGCTGGTCAACGACCATAAATCCAGCATTGTGCCGAGTCTTCTCGTACTCTTTACCGGGATTCCCAAGGCCCACGATGAGAACATCATCTGTAGTCAGACCCTCTACAGTCATCTGGCCCCCATCTCTACTCTAAAGCCCTCTAACCAAAAGAAAGGGCGCACTCCTCGATTAACGAGAACGTAAAACAAGAATATTCGAGGATATAGAATGTAACAGTACTCAATACCGTTACTTGGCAGCCCCTTCGGCCTTCTTTTCCCCAGCGGCAGCGGCTTCTCCGCCCTCGCCTTCACCCTCACCGAGCTTGGCCGCACGACCAGCGATGACGTTAGCAACGGTCTCAGCAGAGCTACTCTTCAAAACTACTCCCTCTGGAAGCTTGATATCCTTTGTTCGGATACGATCGCCGAGGTTCAATGCGGAAACGTTCACTTCAATTTCGGAAGGGATGCTCTCCGGTGGAGCAAATACTGTCACCTCTCGACACTGCACCGTAAGCACTCCACCTTGCTGTTTTACACCAGGAGCCTCACCCTTCACGACAACAGGGACGATTACCACCGCTGGTCGCTTCTCTTCGAGAAGAAGGAAATCCACATGAAGGACATCTCCCTTAATCCCATCGCGCTGAACTTCCTTGATAAGAGCCTTCCGTCCTTTCAACTCAGGAACCCCGTCTCCGAGAATAAAGACTTGCGAAGAAAGAGCCCGAGAAGCTTGCTGAACAAAATTCCGCTTATCGAGAAGAAAGGAGACAGAATCTTTGCCAAGCTCATAGGCGACTGCCGGTATAAGCCCTTGCTTTCGATAAGAACGAGCTTTGCTTGTTCCAGTTGTTCCTCGAGCTTGAATGACGAGCTCGAAAGCGCCGCCCTTTTTAGCACCTGTTTCGCCTGCAGTTTGAGAATCTGTTGTCATGTCAGCCTCTAATGTCTTGAAAACTTTACCCTACCGACCTATCTCGAATGGTTTAGGACCCGGTCGCGCAGTCGATTAATTAACCACAAAAGCGGGTCTATTCTCAAGTCCATGCGGGAAATTGGAAAAAGTCGGCAATTGGACGAAGAACACTACGCTATTCGCCTTCTCGGGAAATTGCTCTTTCGGGAAGTCGACTGTGAAAATCCCCTTAAATCCTCGATTAACTAGAAATCCCCCAATCGACTAGAAATTCTCGCTATCGAATCTCGCGCAGAGGAAAGCAGAGAGTTTCTAGACAAGCCTAAGGAACTTCCCCCTCCAAAGCTAGCGGAACAGGCTGCTAATA
Organism: Bdellovibrionales bacterium; assembly: GCA_020434495.1. Taxonomy (GTDB): domain Bacteria; phylum Bdellovibrionota_C; class UBA2361; order UBA2361; family RFPC01; genus RFPC01. The sequence goes on from JAGRAT010000331.1 coordinate 2,661, forward strand.
GAATCCTCACCATGTATTCGGCGAATGGCCTCAGCAAAGAGCGGGACCACCGAAAGAACGGTGAGCTTATCGAATCTTCTAGAGCTCGGAATGTTAATCGTATCGGCGACTATGACCTCTTTCAGCTCGGATTCTTGTAATCTTTCGGGAGCTTTTCCGGATAACACTGGGTGCACACAGCAGGCGACAATAGCATTTGCTCCTTCGTCAAGAAGGGCTCTTGCAGCCTTACCGAGAGTCCCCCCGGTATCCACCATATCATCAACGATAATCGCTGTTTTCTTGGCAACATCCCCGACCACCTTCATCTCGGCCACCTGATTGGGTCCAGAACGGCGCTTATCGATAATGGCGATATCAACGTTTCCGAGTCTCGTAGCATACTGCCGGGCCCGCTCAACTCCTCCCATATCGGGAGATACGACAACGAGATCTTCAGACCCGTACTTATCGCGGAGGTACGGCACCATCACAGGGAGGGCATTCAAATTATCTACCGGCTTATTGAAAAATCCCATGATTTGCCCAGCATGAAGCTCCATGGTGAGCACTCGACTCGCCCCTGCTGCCTCTAGGAGATCCGCGACAAGACGCGCGGTGATTGGAACCCGTGGTTTTAGCTTTCTATCCTGTCGGGCATAGCCGAAGTATGGGATCACCGCGGTGATCCTCCAAGCACTGGCCCGCTTCAGGGCATCAATAGAGATAAGAAGCTCCATCAGGTGATCGTTCCCAGGAGCGCTAGTGCTCTGCACGATAAAGACGTCTCGCCCACGGACGTTATCCCCGATCTCAACCGACAACTCTCCGTCGCTGAACTTAACGACTTCTAGTCTGCCGATCTCCTTATCAAGAGAATCTGCTACTGAGGTGGCGAATGGGGGGTTGGACCTCCCCGAGAAAACGACGAGCTGTCTTTCAATCATTTCGAAGCGAACTCCGGTCGAGGGGAAACAAAACGCAGCTGAATAATACCCAAAGAGAAGAGATAACCCAAATTTTGTTTTTTCCCCAGCTCTTTGTCACCTGAATGACGAACAGCGAAAAGAAAAAACGAACCGTTTGGGAACGAAAAAACCTGGATGAAAACCAAGAACACACTCCCTAACCGGAACCAATGCAGCAGTGGAACCGATGAAGAAGTAATGGCTGGCCGGGTAGGATTCGAACCTACGAATACCGGAACCAAAATCCGGGGCCTTACCACTTGGCGACCGGCCAACCTAGGGTACGTAGTTTTGAACAATTCTAAAGATTTCTGCAAGGGTGGTGCTCAACTTGGAGAGGAAGGGCCCTAGAACCTCCTTTTGTGATTGCTGTCAG
>JAGRAT010000332.1 GCA_020434495.1 Bdellovibrionales bacterium
TTCTTTCGAAAAGATTTTGCCCCTGAAAGGGGCACGTGTTTCCACCCCGCCCAACCCAAGTTTTTCATCTCGACATAGCTATGCGGAAAATTATCCACGTTGATATGGATGCGTTTTACGCATCAGTCGAGCAACGCGATAACCCCGAGTTGCACGGGAAGCCAGTAGCTGTTGGTGGAAGTCCAGATGGGCGAGGAGTTGTTGCTGCGGCCAGTTACGAAGCAAGACCGTTTGGCGTCCGTTCTGCTATGTCAGCACGAGAAGCAAAAAATCGTTGTCCACATCTGCTCTTTGTTAAGCCACGTATCGACGTGTATCGCAGGATTTCTCGAGTAGTGATGGCAATACTTCGTGAACACACAGACCTTGTAGAACCACTCTCTCTGGATGAAGCCTTCCTTGATGTAACTGTAAACAAACGCGCACTTCCTTATGCTACAGCTGTCGCAAAAAACATTCGCGAGAAAATCAAAAGTACAACAGGACTTAATGCTTCAGCTGGAGTGGCCCCAAATAAATTTCTTGCGAAGATCGCCTCTGAAATGGCTAAACCCAATGGCCTAAAGGTCATACGTCCGGAAGAAGTCCAGGAGCTGTTACCGGGTCTTGCGGTGCGAGCCATTCCTGGTGTCGGTCCGAAAATGGAACGGAAGATGGCGGATCTCGGCATTCAAACCGTTAAACATTTGCAGGAGTTTCCTGAGGCTGCGCTCGTTGAGTTCTTTGGAAAGCAAGGATCGCATCTTTTCGAACTTGCTCGAGGTGTTGATGACCGTGTTGTCGCTCCAGAGCGCGAAAGAAAATCAGTTAGTGTCGAGCACACTTACGATGAGGATATTAAGGGTTGGACTATCGCCGTTGAAAAATGCAAACAGCTTGCCGCCGAATTGGAAGGGAGACTGCTAAAGCGGAATCTTGGTGGCCACACCGTTACCTTAAAGGCGACATACGGTGATTTTACAAAGATTACTAGGAGCTGCTCAGGGGAGAGTCTTAAATTTGGACGAGAAGATCTATTAAGCACCGCGCTCGAGCTTCTGAAAGCCACCGAGATAGAAACCCGGGCCGTTCGCTTACTTGGCTTAGGAGTTTCCGGAATTGATCATATTCGACCTGACTCCTCTGTTTCGGGGGAACAGTTGGTTCTTTTTTAGCCGAATCGATAACTTTTCATCCAAATCTGCTGCGAAACTTCTGCTTGTGTTACCGTTCTCACCATGTCCGTTGATGAAGAGTTTATGAAGAAGGCCTTGGAGCTTGCCACGGAAGCCTCCGACAGAGGCGAGGTTCCGGTAGGAGCCCTGGTGGTTGCCGATGGGCAGTTGGTTGCTGAGTCCGGGAATCGAGTCGAAGAGGAGCTTTCCGCCCTCGCCCATGCGGAGATGCTGGTCCTCCAAGATGCCGCAAAAAAGCTTAGGAATTGGAGACTTAACGGTTGTACCCTCTATGTGACGTTAGAGCCGTGTGCCATGTGTGCCTCGGCTATTAGGCTCTCTCGGGTTTCTCGAGTAGTGTATGGGGCGCATGATGTGAGGCTTGGTGGATTTGGAACATTTATCGATCTCTCATCACAATCGGTATTTGGTCCTACACCAGAGATTACCTCTGGTGTCCTTGCTGAGGAATCAGCGGCTTTACTCAAAGGTTTTTTTCAAAAGAGGAGAGAAGATAAGAGCTAGAGCGCTTCTCGAAAGTTATTGCCGCGAAGCGGTGATAACTTTTAGCGCTCGTCTGCTATAGTTAAGACTATGACTGCACTTGTAGCACCAATTCAAGAAGAGAAAATTTCCTGTAAGCCATTTGTGAAATGGGCCGGGGGGAAAACGCAGCTGTTACCCGAGATTCTAAAGCGCATCCCCGAGGAGTTTGGAACCTACCACGAACCGTTTCTTGGGGGCGGCGCAGTATTTTTTGCTCTGCAACCAAAACAAGCAGTTTTGTCCGATTTAAATGAAGAGCTCGTCAGTTGTTACTCGGTCGTTCGAGATAACGTTGAAGAGCTTGTCAGTTGGCTGAAGCAGTATTCGTATGATCAGGAGGAGTTTTATAGAATTCGCGCGCTCGATCGCTCTCCGGAATATGCCCTTCTTCCAAACTATGTAAAAGCAGCTCGACTCATCTATCTCAATAAGACCTGTTTTAACGGGCTCTATCGGGTTAACCGCTCTGGGCACTTCAACACTCCATTTGGTCGCTATAACAATCCAACTATCGTTGATGAGGCGAATTTAACGAAGTGTTCTCAGGCTCTTCAGGGAGCAGTGCTTGAGCTAAATTCTTTTGAGTCGGTGGTAGAGAGAGCGCAGACAGGTGACTTCGTCTACTTCGATCCACCCTACCCACCACTGTCGTCTTCCGCTGATTTTACCAGCTATACCGACAAATCTTTCTCTTGGGATGATCAGGTGAAACTTCGAGATGTGTGCCTTGCGCTTGATAAAAAGGGAGTGCGATTTCTGCTCTCGAATGCTGGTATTGATTCAGTTCGAGAGCTCTATGAAGGCTTCCAGGTTTCTGAGGTTGTTGCGAAACGTGCAATTAACTCACGAGCGGATCGTCGTGGAGAAGTGTTCGAATTTCTTATTAGCAATTCATTTTAGGGAAAGTTCATCGAATGGCAGAAGGTTCAGTGGAAGTTCAAATAGTAGAGGGAATTGGTCGAATTGAATTCTCTCATCCGAAGGCGAATTCCCTTCCAAGTAAATTGCTCGGAAAGTTAACAGCTGAACTAGAAAGACTATCCAAGGATAGCTCGGTTCGAGTTATTGGCTTACAAAGTAGTGGTGAAAAAGCATTTTGTGCTGGTGCTTCGTTTGAGGAGCTCGTTAGCCAGAAGGAGCTTGAAGAGACCACCGAGTACTTTATGGGGTTTGCTCGGGTTATTCTTGCGATGCGGGCTTCAAAGAAGTTCATCGTAACCCGAGTGCAGGGAAAAGCCGTTGGTGGAGCCGTTGGGATAATCGCTGCTTCTGATTACGTGCTTGCTGCTAAGGCCGCATCTCTACGACTTAGTGAGCTCTCTCTCGGTTTTGGCCCATTCGTCATTTCGCTCCCGGTGCTTCGTAAGACTGGTGTTAGTGGATTTTCTGAACTTGCAATTGATACTGAATGGCGAGAAGCGAAGTGGGCAAAGAGGCAGGGGCTTTACGCCAGTGTGCATGATGACCAAAGAAGTCTAGATGAAGCCTATGATGCTCTCTTGAAGCAGCTTGCGGGACGCGTTCCATTGGCGATGGAAAAGATTAAAGAAGTTGCTTGGAATGATACTGAATGGTGGGAGAGGGAGCTTCCCATCCGTGCGCGGTATGCTGCAGAACTTGCTCTCTCAAAAGAGTCGCAAGCAATCCTCAAGAAACTCATTTGAGTTTACGTTCGAGAGCCTGAGAGATTGATCCCTTCAGGCCCTCTTACGATTAAATCTGTATAGTATTACACCAGTAGTTCTTTGCCGACGGCCTCTGCCACAGCGTTTACCGAAGTTTCGTCGAAGTATCTGCCTGATTGAACAAGAGAGGTAATCTCAGCGATGCTTCTACCTGACCCGGTTGTCCGCTCTGGAGAGGCGAGTCTTGCATCAACTGATGAACGAACAGCGTCTGTCCCAATTTGCGCAATTTTCACGGGAGCTTTTGCAACCTCCGCTTGATTTTGCGAATTTTGGGTAGATTGAGACTTAAGAGCCTCAGAAAGACGTAGTTTATTGTTTACCGAATCAGCTTTCATGACACACCTCGTCCTTGACAATTCATCTCCCGGTCCATCCGAGAGAATAGGGGGTTCCAATTTCTGCTACTGGCCGTCCCTAGCCAAAAAACGAGATTCCGTTCTGCGTATTGCAGCGTAACTAGCAGGAGAAATTTCCTGCTAAGTATGCTATCGGTCTATAGATAAACAGGCTTAAGCACTTTTTGTACAATTATT
>JAGRAT010000333.1 GCA_020434495.1 Bdellovibrionales bacterium
TTTTATGTGACTCGTTTTGCAACTTTCGCCATAATTCTTAGTGAAGGTTGACGGAGCTGCGACACTAATCCCCCCTGTTGCAGAAGCTGTTTTCCTTCATGGATGTTGCTGAGAGCGACTTCTGCTACTTGGATTGACCCTCTCTTGTAGTTGAAGTTCTCAGCAGGGATGGTGGAAAGCGTAGCCTGCCAGTTTCGACGACTGCCATCTCAATCTCTACGCAAAGCAATACTTATACTAACCGAACCACGAAAGCCCTCGATGCATACCCCCAGTCGAGGGCTTTCTCTTTTCTTCAGGCCTCTAAGAAAATCCCGCAATTGTGAGAAATCACACGCAAGGAATTCATATCTTGGACAAGTTCTTCCAGTCTCAATCCTTCTGTTTCGAACAGATTAAGACGATAACTTCCTTGTAAACCGAATCATCCTGTCGGCACGTCCTTTGCGAGGAAGAAGTGTGCATTTGATTTCGAGTAAGGTTTTCATGGTTCGCTATCTGTCCCTAATCGTCTTTGCCGCTACCGTGCTCCCCAGTTACGCCATGGGAGAAAAAATCAATGCTGGTAATGCTAGTAATTTCTCTGAAACCACCAATTCAAAATGGGCTTGTAAAACAGCTGGCGAAGTTATCACCGTTGGGCAGCTAAAGGGGAAGAGGACAAAAGGAGGACTTATCGGAAAGACCTTCAGATCGATCAACGAGGATAAACTCAGCCGGCAGATAACAAAGCTTGAGCAGAAGGCAGATCGCTCCGGCAAGAAAGGGAGAAAAGCCGCAAAGCAGCTCGCTAAAAAGCGGGAGATGCAGATAACAATGCAAAGACTCAAGCAAGAGTGTAGTGGCGAAGGTCCAAGTGATTTCGCTGGGGACCCCACTTTGCAGCCGTATGGTGAAGTGCTCACCCTGGCAGAGGTGAATCATATCCTCGATAAGGTCGCGTTTGGAGGAACGGATGAGCTTCGGGCAATTGGCCTTAATCAAGGACTCACAGCGCTCGTAGATGCTCTTGTCGATGGTGTTTATACAAGCGCTGAGCGCCAGGCCTTTGAGAACACCGCAGCTCAATGGGAGGCGCTTGGGCGCCATCAACCCGATGATTCCAATGCACCAGAGGAGGTATGGACAACCAGGTCAGTTCAGGGTGGTGAAATGTGGCGGATGGTTCACTCGCGTGAGCCCTTCAAGGAGTGGATGGCTCTCCAGCTAAGCGCGCACTTCGCCACCAATCTTGATGCTATAGGGTTTTCCTATGATTGGTTTCGAAGCTATGGATTGAAGCTTCACGTCGACCTCATTCGCGATCATGCTCTTGGGAATTTCCGAGACTTGGCACTTGCGATGTTCACCGACCCAGCCATGAATTACTGGCTAGGAAACAAGGATAACTCTGCGGAATCACCGAATCAAAACTATGCCAGAGAGCTCCTTGAGCTTTTTACCTTGGGAGCCATTCATCCGTATACTCTTCTGCCAAATTACGGTGAAGACACGATCGTTGCTGCAACTGGATTTGTTAGCGGATTTCAAGAGGACGTCCAGATCGATCCGTATTTTCAAAATCAACAGATCGATATTTCATTCTTTTCCGGTGCAAAAGATTCAACGAGCCGAACTGCTTTTGCGGGCATAAGTGGTGCTGAAATATCGGGAAATCTTTCTGCGAGAGATTTTCTCGATCATGTTCTCTACAATCACCCAGGATCGGCGATTTATGTCGCCGAACGTATCGCTGGAAATATGCTCTACCCAGGTATATCTCAATCGATGGCGGAGGAGCTTGCTCGAGACCTTACCACCAACGGATTTGATCTTAAACCGATGTTAAAGAAAGTCATGAAGTCTCAAGCAATGTTTTCAGCGCTTGCGAATGACTCTTGCATGGCTTCACCGGTCGAGCAGTTTGTAAAGACTGCGAGAAGAATTTGGCCAACGAACTTGACGGTTGCTGGAGATGGGTGGAGTGGAAATTTTGGATCATACTTGAGTATTGTTGACGCAGCAGCGCTCGCTGGACAGAGTCTCTTTGCTCCTCCGTCCGTGTTTGGATGGAAGCGAAGCTGTAATATCAATAGGAATGGTGTCTTAGCACACGGAGAGGAGTGGGTCTCTGCCCAATTGATTCTTCAGCGATCGCACGGCTGTGCCCAGATGTTTAATTCCCTCAATGCGCTAGAACAGAACTACGCGAGAATCTTTGGCCTCACGTCTTCTACAACCACCGAGGCCGCCGTTCAGGCGATTGCGTCAAAAGTTTATGATCTCACCCTTTCAGTGGAAGAACAGGAACTCTTTGTACATTTTTTAACTCATTACACAGACAACAGTGATCCCGATAGCCTCGTAGAATTAGAGCCTCGTTGGGATAGAGAGTGGTACCTGCGAATGAAGATTCCTGCAGTTGTTTGTGCTATGGGGACAATTTACCGAAGCACCCTTCGTTAGGGGAAAGGAATGAAAATGGCGAGTTCACAGAGAAGAAATGTATCCCGAAGGAAGTTTCTAAAAGTGCTTTCTCAAACTGGCGGAGCTGCTGCCATTGGTGCGTTCGCTCAGCCAAACTTTCTCATGGCGCAGTCCTCAGGCACTTCAGACCCATGGAATGTGGTCCTCGTAAACCTACTCGGTGGACTTGATGGTTTGGCAGCGTTTCCACTTTATGCTGGAAGTCGAGCAGCCACGGTTGCGCAAGCGCGCCCTTCGCTTGCCATTAATCCAGAGCAAGTGCTCTCTATTGATTCACAGACGGGTATCGAAAATAAAATTGGTTTGCATCCTTCGTTTGCTCCGTTGGTGAATGTTGCGGGATCGAGGATGAAGATCGTGCAAGGCTATGGAATTTTAGATGACATCGGCCGCAGCCATGATACTTGCCAGGTAGCGATGAGCTTGGGGCGAAATGATGTCAATGATCCCGAAATGAAGGGCTTTTTGGCGCGGCTAATGGATTCTCAGGATTGGGATACCCTGCAGTATTTTGCATTTGATGTCGTGAATCCTTCTGATGTAAATACTTCTAAAAATTCTCCGGTGAAACTAAGCGATCTTGGAAACTTCAATCATCGTGGAACGTGGTGGGAGGATGATGCGCAGGTGGCGCAGGCTGCAGCAATGAAAAAAGCACTACTTTCGCTACAATCGCAAACAGGAGGCCTTGCGGAGAGGTACATGGCTGAAAGTACTCTCATGTATGACACGGTGCAGCTCGTACAAAGCTCTATCGCCAATCAAGTCGTGGGGAATAATAGTGCTGGAGACTATAGTGGAGACTGGGGAATTGGAGTGCAGCTTCGAGGGATCTCGCAGATCCTGAAAGCGAAGATGACCAACCCTGATCTTTCCTTTTCTCGGGAACATCAGATCTTTTATGCTCGACAAGACGGTTACGACACACATAGTGACCAAGCAAATTCGAGTCTTCCTGATAATGGTATTGCAGCGAGACTGCAAGAGCTTGCAAGTAACTTGGCGGTCTTTTACCGAGATCTAGAGCTATACGGTGCTTTAGAGAGAACCATAGTTGTACTGTACTCCGAGTTCGGGCGAACCTGTTTTCAAAATGCGCCAGCGAATCGTCCTGCTGCAGGTACTGATCACGGTTGGGGGAGCAATACCCTAGTCTTTGGTGGTGGAGTTACACCAGGGGTCATCGGCTCGGCTCCGTTGGCGAGTGATTTTACTGATCCATGGTTCAATGCGCTTACTCCAACTATCGATTATCGGGATATCTTTGCTGAGATTTTTCAACAAACAATGGGGATATCCCCAAGCCTCATCTTCCCGAACTCGTATTCCCATACCCGTTACGGCATTGTTTCCGTGTGAAGCTTTATAGCAGTTCTCAAGAGAAATTGCCGCGAAGCGGTGGGTTCTTTTGAGGGCTGCTATAGCAGGAGACCGGAGGGTCTCC
>JAGRAT010000334.1 GCA_020434495.1 Bdellovibrionales bacterium
GGTCTCGAGGGCCGGGTATGAGGTCTCGAAGATTGAGCGCTCGGCCCGGTAGTGTGTTGTGTCGTCGAGGAGAAGAGAACCGTAAATTGGCCAATTTTCGCCTGTTTTTTCGAGCGAAATGCCGGGGCCTTGATTCAGATATGCCCATAGCCTATTGTTTTCAAAATACTTTTTGATTATCTGGTTTAAAGTGGCGTCATCTCCACGCTACGTAAAGAGCTCTTGAATGACTGGTAGTTCTGAAGCCTCAAATGAAATTGCGATAGATATTATCGTCCCGGTTTACAACGCTCTTTCTCAAACTGAGCGGTGTATTGCGAGTATCCTTGCGAAGACGACCCTCCCGTATCGTCTTATTCTCGTGAATGACGGCAGTGAAGAGTTTGTTTCCGAGAGGTTACGAGAGATTACCTCTCTACATGATGAAGTCTTGCTCCTTGAGAATCCCGCCAACATCGGATTTGTGAAGACGGTAAATCGTGGGCTTGAACTTGAGCTGGATAGCTACAGAGCCGGATTTAAGGTTATTCTCAACAGCGATACGGTTGTTACCGAAGGGTGGCTTGAGAAACTCAGCCGTTGTTTCCACTCGAGTGATGATATCGGGATAGCCTGCCCGTTATCCAACAATGCAGAGAATCTCTCGGTCCAGATCCCTAGCGGAGAGAATTACCAGTCAATCTCAGCAATTCTTTCACGATACGATTTCGAAAACTATCCGGATGTTACTACTGCAGTCGGGTTTTGTATGGCGATACGCACAGAGCTCTTACGAGATCTTGGTGGATTTGATCTCATATTTAGCCCCGGATATGGAGAAGAAAGCGATTATCATTTTAAAACAATTTGCCGAGGCTACCGTTCCGTGTTGGTCCCAAATTGCTTTATCTATCATGAGAGTCACGCAAGCTTTTCAGCCCGGAAGGAGCGGATTGTCGCAAGAAATCGACCGATATTTGATTCTCGTTGGAAGCGCATTTATCTCAATGAACTGGTGCAACATGAGTTCACCGATCCGATCCCTGACATCCAGCAGTTTGTAAATATCGAATCGGGGAGGAGAACCACAGAGCATGATATCCTCTTTTTCCTGCCGACCTCTCGCTCTTTTGGGGGGGTTATCGTTTGTTTCGAGGTGATCAATCGACTCTGTGAACGCGGGTATAACGCCTCTGCTGTAGTGCTTACACCCCCCGAACCTATTTCGATGAACTTGCTCTTTACTCCATATTTTATAGAGCCGGACGAGCTCCTTTCAAAAATCCCACCCTCCAAGGTGTATGTGGCGACTCTCCACGATACTGTTCAGCATGTGCTCTATGCCCATGCGCAAAGGCCCGAGAGTAAGACTCTATACCTTATTCAGGGATACGAAGGCTGGTTTGCTGATAGCCATTTGAATAACGTCCGGGCGAGTTATGCGGCGATTCCTACTCGCATTTGTGTTTCTCACTGGCTGGACAAGCAGGTCGGTCGATCGAGTAACGGGAATATCGTTATCCCAAATGGGATTGATACTTCGTTCTTTTTCCCGACGAAGAGCTGCTTTGGGAGTGCGAGAAATGCGGGAGCGAAAAAGTTAACCCTCCTCGTTCACCTCAGAGAAGACCCTCAGAACGGTTGGAAGCCAGCGTTTGAGATCTTACGTCAGGTGAAAAAGCGAAAACTTCCGGTGAGGATTGTCGGGGTAGGAAATAAGTCTTTTGACATTGAGGCGATTCGCTTGCTTGATCAGAGATACGACTCTCTTGATCGAGCAGGAATGCGAAATGTCTATGCAGAATCTGATATCTTCCTCGATACGTCATTGATGCAGGGTTTTGGACTCATGGGACTTGAGGCGATGGCCTCAGGGGTTGCTACTATCATGAGTAAGTCTGGAGGGGTTGAGAGCTACGCGACCGAAGAGAACTCTCTGCTCGTAAACATTTGTGATATTGACGGATTTGTGAATGGTATCGAGCGACTCTGCAATGATCGTGAGCTACTCCTGGCGTTAAAGAGGGCCGGTCATGAAACGGCTCAGAGCTTTGCTTGGAGTGAGGTGATAGATCAGTATGAGCAGGTTCTTGTTGATCTTCTAAAAACAGATCGCGGAACAGTGACGAATGAAAACTATCGAGCCTCCCTCGAGTATTTTTATCTAAAATATAAATTCACTCCGCGCCCGTTTGGGGTACCGCATGCTGTTCCGCTGAAATCAAGAATTCCAGATATGAGTGAGAGTAGAGCTCAGCAGTTTAAAGAGGAGATCGGCGATCTGGTGCCAGAATCGGGAAGTCTTTTGGAGAAGTTGATTCAATCGACGGTAGAGGGAAGATAACGAGAGCTTTGGTCTTATGAGTAATGTACAACCGATAGTTCCGCGAGCCTATCATCAGGAAGTGGATACGAGTGATAAGAGTGATCCGCGCACCCTCATTTTTTCGCTCGTCTCCGAGAAAAGCCGAGTGCTGGATATTGGATGCTCCGTTGGGATTCTTGGAAAAGCCCTCGAAGAGAAGAAGGGATGTGAGGTTATAGGAATCGATCGCGATCCTCATGCTATTGAGATAGCTGAGCAGAATATAACCCGTGCAGAGGTGGCTGACATTTCGGATCCTGACGTGTTCCAGCAGTTTTCACAGAATCCGAATTTTCAGCAGGGGTTCGATCATGTGCTCTTTAGTGATGTCCTCGAAAACCTAGAGGATCCGAGAAAGGTATTGGCGGCAGTGAAGCCGTTGCTGCGCGAAGGGGGATCGATACTCATATCTGTCCCGAATATCGCCCACGCCAGTGTGCGCTTGGCGCTTCTTCAGGGACACTTTGATTATGCTGAAGAAGGTGTTCTCGATCGAGCTCATCGCCACTATTTTACCTATGATTCCTTGAGGAAGACCATCGAGAAAGCTGGCTATGTAGCTGTGCAAACCAAGAGAACTTATCGAAATGCTGCGGACACGGAAGTTGCTGTGGAGTTTGATTCGTTCGTTACTCCAGAGCTCGCGGCTTATGTTGAAACTCTGGACGAGGCGACAACCGTGCATTTCGTCTGTGAACTTGTTTCGGTTGATAATGCCCGTCATCAACTGCTTATCAACAACCGCCTGAATGACTACGAAAAACTTGTTCGAGGGGTATCGGAGTTTAAGCCGAAGTTTGATTCCGACAATATCGAGTTTCGGGTAAGGTCTCTCGAGAGTGAGTTCCGTGAGTTTAAGAAGGATATGCAGGATTGCTTGCTCTTTTTAAACAAACGACTGAATCACGTAAACCTACCTTCTGGGGAATTGGGGGAGATTGGAGGAGGCAAGATGGGCCTTATTCAACATCTCCACCAACGGCTTGCGCAGCTCGAGGTTCGGGTAGAGCGTTACACGAATGCCTGGCCTATCCGAAAGCTACGTGAAGTGCGAAAGAAGGTGTTACGGCTTCCTTAGCGTGCCTCACACCAATTCCCCGGCACGAGATCAGCAGTTGCATCTTTCGATGTTCTTTTTAGTCGCCTTGCGATACGATTCCTCCCGTTCAATGAGCACCAAATTATTTAAGGAGGTCTTGAATCATGCGTTCACTGAATTCAATTCTTGTTATTTCGCTTGCGCTGATCGTTGGAGCGCAAAATCTTTTGGCAGATGAGTACGTAAAGTGTGAGTCTACAAATGATAACCGAACTTACTGCAACATCTCTGGTGCTCGCGATGCGAACATCAGTCTTGATCGGCAACTCAGTAAATCCTCTTGTCGTGAGGGGTTCTCCTGGGGGCGCGATGACCGGGGTGTTTGGGTCGATAACGGTTGTCGAGCCGAGTTCCGGGTGGATCGACGATACGGTGGTGGATATGGTGGTGACCGTTATCGGGAAGTCGAACTTGAAAGGGAAAGGCTTCGCTTAGAGCGTGAACGTCTTGACC
>JAGRAT010000335.1 GCA_020434495.1 Bdellovibrionales bacterium
ACTTTAGTAGTCGCGCACCAAAACGACGGCATTCCCCTCTTAAATTAAATGACAAGGTTCCGAGCCGAGGATTTTGAGGCGCTTCCGTAAAGAAGCTCGCGCCATTCTTCAATTTAAAACAGAGTGCCAAAATCAACATTCGGCTTTTAATTCTTTAAGCACGATCCCACCATCCTTTCGACGAACTTCAAGGGCATTGGGCAGCTGGATGGCAACATTTGACGAGAGAAGAAAATCCCTTAGCTGTCGAGACGAGTATCGGGAAAGAGGTGATTGCGTGTGGGGGAGAAAGAGACGTCGCACCACCCGGCAACCGATTGCTACCGGGACTCCCTCTAAAACTACTCGCAGTGCTCGAAGCCAGCTCTTCGAGCCGAACTCCATTCCAGAAAGAGAAGCCGTTCTCTCCTCAGCCAAAACATCTAACGCGGACAACTCCTCTTCGAGGGAGCGGGACTGCGAGGACAGATTTTCCAGCACACTCGACCCGAACCTATCGCGAAGGAACGGCAACAGTGAGTGGCGTACACGGTTTCTCAAAAACCCTTCATCTCGATTACTCTCGTCCTCCCGATATTGAACCCCGTGGTGGCGCGAGTATTCCTCCAAATCTTCCCTCGAAAGACCAAGAATCGGTCTTAGGGCTCTGAGCTTTTCGTTTCTCTCTGGCAGCGCTCTCGGCTCCTTGTTGGACAGGATTCGCATCAGGAGCGTCTCCACCAGATCTTGTTGGTGATGCGCTGTCAGGATCCAATCTAAATTTCGTTCACCAAGCACCTGTTCGAAGAAAGCATATCGCCACTGCCTACCCCAGTTTTCTAAATTTTCACCGGCTGGACGCTCAGGAAGTCTCGTTGCATGACATGGAATTCCATGCTCCATACAGCACTCTTCAACAAAGGCGCGTTCATCTTCTGAAGCTTCTCTAAGTCCATGGTCGACGTGGGCGACTTCCAATGTAAGCGACATCCCCTTTTGGAGTCGTAAGAGCCCGTGAAGAAGGCTCATACTGTCCAACCCGCCTGAAACAGCTATCAAATAGCGTCCCTCTTCCAATAGTTTCTCGGATAACGTCTCAATCAGTACGTCCTTCTCATTCATTCTCAAAATTCTCCCAACCAAATGCTAACCATAGAAGGGCTTTGTTAGGAGCCCCAGAAACAGTATTTTGGATACATGACCGATCCCGCTTTAGAACCAGACCAGCTATTACCCGAGGTCTTCTTCATTGATTCTACCGAGTTCCCCAAGTGGCCGGCCGAATATCAAAAAATTGATAGCAGTTCTGAAAAGTATGACGTGCTTGACCCGAGAGAGGAACAGCTCGGCGATCTCGAACTTCACCTACCAGAGCACCTGCTAGTTAAGTCTGATATCGAAACCAGTTCCGATCTCGGGCGAAATCCACCAGAACGAACTCCCAAAATAGCTGCGCTCGATTCTCGGCTTCTTGACGAAATTCAGGAACACCTTTCGCTTGGAATCTTTGTCCATTCAGGAGTTCAGGATTCTCGGCGACTACGTCTCCTCGTGGAAGCGCCCGGCTGGACACACCAGGAGCTTCAGCAAGAAGCAGTACGGATACGCGAGGAGTTAGAGCTTCCTTCTCTAAATTTCGTTACCGATGAACTTCAGGAGCGGAATAGAAACTACTATACCCTCGGGACTCAGGTAGGATTCAAGCCAGAAAACGTTGGAGTTCTTGTTAGAGCCATCCTCCCAGAAGCGCTTGCCGTCAGTCGCATAAGTGTTCTCTCCGATAAGGATGGAGATCCATCCTCAGTCGATATTTGTTATCGCAGGCCGGGAGTATCTCCGGAAATTGAAGCGATTTATGCCGAAGAAGTAGAAACGGTGACTGGCCTACCAGCGCATTTCAGACTTCACCCCGATGAATGGGTACGAGATAAAATTCGAGAACTCACTCCCAAGGCTATTCGAATAGACTCCATCGCCCTTTCTTTCGAGGGAAAACGTGCCGACAACAGAATGGTGGCCCACCCCACAGTCCATGTTTCTGACAGCGCACTCCCACATCTTAAACCATGGATTCGAGAGTTAGAAAACTTGGTTGGGGTACGGATAGAACCTATAGTGAAGCCGGTCAGCGATGAATACTTCGAGTTTGTACGGCAAGTCGGAGATGTAAAGACTGGTGCCTTGAAACGTCGAGATCGGCTTCCGGAACTGGTTGGAGAGTTTGCCGTCACAACATTTGAACCGGTAAATGTTTCGCACAAACCGAGCCGGGGACGGAGAATAGATCTCACCGGCCAAAAAACCTATGTAGTGGACCCACCCGGGGCACACGACAGGGACGATGGATTTAGTATTCTTACAGTACCTGGCGGGCTGGAACTCCAAATTCATATCGCCGATGTACCCGCCTTAGTGCGCCTTGGCAGCGAGCAGCTTACTCGCGGCCTTAAAAAAGCATTTACCGTTTACGGTAAGAATTCGATCGATCCTCTGCATGACAGAAGGCTTGCTCTTGAAGTGGGATCGCTCAAACAGGACAGAGTGCGTTTCGCTTGGACGGTGCCGTTTTCGCTGAAAAACGGAGAGGTGAGTGCGGGGGAACCATTTCGAAGTCTTATTCGAGTTACTCACGCATTCGATTACGAGGAACTTTACGATTCTCTCCTCGACAAATCTCATCCACTCCACGATGCCATGAAACGGCTAGCTGATTTCCATGAATACACAGCGAACATCTTCGAAGAAGGCGCCTCCTTTGAAGGACGCGCTGCCGCTGGTCACTACTCACATGCCCTGATTGCAAAGAATAATATCCTTTTTAATCGGATGCTTGCGAACTACATGGCATCAGAACACAGCGAAGTCCCCTTTATGTATCGTGCTTTCCAGCCACCGTCTGAAGCCGATCGTTCGGTTGCACAATCGCTTTTAGAGGAACAAGGGCTCGGATTCATCACAGAAGCCGAGGGGAGAGAACGTTATCAACGAGCCTTAAGATTCCTGAAGCTTACGGCTGGAGATCAGAACTTTTCTCCGGAGATAGCGAGAGTTATTGGGGAGGCATACTACACTCTTGAACCTTCAAGACATGCATTTTTCGATGGCTTCTATTGTCACGGAAGTTCTCCCCTTCGGAGGGGAAGCGACATTGCTATCGGGTATCAGCTCGCCCACGTTCGAGCTGGGACTGCTCCCCTATCGGAAGAATTCATGCGGACCCTCGCGAACTATTTTTCGAGGCAGAGCCTCCTCGAAAGCCAGCGGCACCTTGAACTCCGGACGAAGGAAGAACTCTCTCGCCATGAAAACCTCCTTGGCCAAACAATGCAGGGAGCACTTGTTCACGTCGGAAAATCATCAGCGATAGTAGATGTCCCGGGTGTCGGGCGTGGAATTATTCAACGGGAAGATGGAACCGTAGAGATGGACCGGTCAAGCGAGCGGGTGTTTGATGTGCGAACAAGGCAGTCGTTTCGGAAAGGCGACGTAATCGCTATTACGTACGATTCTATAAATCTCTGGCGATTCAAAAGATTATGGACCATTTCCGGAGATTCCCATGTAGGAGACTCTGTCGCCGGATAACGGCGCCTAAGAGACCGCCGGATAACGGCGCTAACAAGTAAAGAGACCGCAGCGGGCTATCCAGTCTCTCGAAAACGATCAACGCTAAAGGCGCCTGCTCCGCTGTAAAGGACAGAGAGAGCACCGGCCAACATAATGAGGTCCTTATTGAGGAGATGACCTGTAGTAGAAAAAATTCCGAACACCCAGAGCAAGGTTACGCAGTGAAAGGCCGCCAACATTGCGCCAAGGGTCGTCATAAACCCAAGAATAAGAAGTGAACCAGCGAGGAGCTCCACATACGGGAGTAAAATTCCGTACACCGTTTCTAAATGGTCCGGAAG
>JAGRAT010000336.1 GCA_020434495.1 Bdellovibrionales bacterium
GGCGGAGAGCTCTGTGAGGAGCGAAAAGAGCATGGCGCCCTTGAGCAATTGACGGCAATGCCACAGTGGGAAGTGCTTTCTCCAGGAGATGTTTTCCGTATCTTCGAACGAGGCGGAGAGAATATTAAGACTCAGTTTCCTGAGATCGGAAACCCGAATCCATTGGAAGAGCCAGGTCTTCCGGATGTGCTGCAATCAAATCGCGGGAAGGGTACCGGCGCACGAATTGCAGTTCCGGTGATAAATATCCACAAAACTCGCCTTAACGATCCCCACCTCTCATTCATGGGTACAAACGAGCATCCAGGGGATTATAGAAGTAGCGGTTGTACTGCTTGCCACTCCATTTACGCGAATGACCGGAGCGAGAAGCATTCTGGACCGTATGGGAAATTTGGCCACGAGGGCAAAACGCAAACAGTGGATCCCACGATTCCAAAAGACGAAGAGGCGCATCCTCTAAAGCACGTCTTCACGAGGGCTATTCCGACCAGTCAGTGCATGATCTGTCATATGCACCAACCGAACATGTTTGTGAACTCTTACCTCGGTTATACGATGTGGGATTATGAGTCCGATGCTCCACATATGTGGCCAGAAGAGCAACGATATCCTACCCACGATGAGCGGATTGAATCGTATCGTCATAACCCTGAAGGAGCCGCAGCTAGAGGTCTCTGGACAGATATCGATTTCCTAAAGAAGGTGAGCGAACTCAATCCGAAACTGAAGAATACTCAGTTTGCTGATTACCACGGACACGGGTGGAATTTTCGAGCGGTGTTTAAGAAGGACCGCAAAGGTAACCTGCTCGACAAAGATAATAAGATCGTTTCGCACGAGGATCCTGAGAAATTTAAAAAGGCTGTTCACCTCTCAGACATACACTTAGACCTCGGTATGCACTGTGCCGACTGCCATTTCGGACAAGATGTGCACGGTGATGGAAATATCTATGGCGAAGTTGCGCAGTCGGTGGAGATTCAGTGCAAGGATTGCCATGGAACCGTAAAGGACTACGCAACCTTGCTGACAAGTGGTCCTGCGGCTCGTAGTGGAGGAAACGACCTCTCGAGAATGCGAACCCCTTTTGGTGATGCCCGCTTTATCTGGAAAGACAACAAGCTGTTTCAACGTTCTTCGGTGACCCCGGATCTTGAGTGGGAGGTGAAGCAGACGAAGAATACCGTTGATAAGAACCATCCTGACTACAATGAGGCGTCAGCACGAGCCAAGACGGTTCAGCACTTTCAGGGTGACGAGAAGTATCCCGCTTGGGGTGATCTCGACAAGATTGATAAGGCCGCGGATCTCAATCAACTCCTCGCGCATAACAATGATGAAATGGCGTGTTTTGCATGTCACAGCTCGTGGGTAACGAGTTGTGCGGGGTGCCATCTGCCGATTGAAGCAAACTGGAAGGAAACGTCTAAACACTACGACGGAAAACAAACGCGGAACTTTGCTACCTATAACCCCCAGGTAGTTCGAGACCAGATGTTCCAACTTGGTAAGCACGGTCCAGCAAAAGACGGCAAGATTGTGACCATACGCTCTTCCAGCGCCTTGATTCTCACTTCAACGGATATTAACCGGCAAAAGATCTATCTTCATCAACCTCCTACGGCCGCTTCGGGTCACTCCTCACAGGCTTTTGCGCCACACTTTCCGCATACTGTTCGCGCAAAAGAAACGAAGCACTGTAACGACTGCCATATCTCTGAAGAGAACGATAACAACGCCATCATGGCACAGCTTTTCTTGCATGGGACGAACTTTGTGAATTTCATGTCGGCGTTTTCTTACGTGGCTACAGGGGAGGCTGGACTTGAGGCGATTAAGATAACCGAGCTCGATGAGCCGAATGCGGTAATTGGAAGTTATCTCCAAAAATATTCTTATCCCGATTACTACAATACCCATGTGAAACGAAATCATATGGAGTTGAAGGAATATCATCTGCACCACGGTGTCGGAGGAGTCACAAACACCATCCAACATCGCGGAGAGTATCTCTATACGACAGCCGGAGAAGCTGGGTTTAGAGCTTATGACATTGCAAACCTCGCTAATAAAGGATTCTCTGAGCGAATTCGGACCGCTCCGGTTTCTCCATTGGGCCATGACACTCATGTGAGTACGAAAAACGCGACCTCTTTTGCACTTCCAACGAACATGCCGATAGCGCCTTTTCGGGAGCAGTTGCCCGAGAACTTGGAAACTCCTCTACATGAGATCTATCACTACGCGGTTATCACTGATGCAGAAGAAGGATTGATTCTTGTTAATGTTGATACATTGCAGGATGGGGAGCCGCGCAATAATTTCTTTGACCGTGCCCTTACCTGGAACGAGGGGGGAGTGCTTACCGGGGCTCGCCACATCACCTTAGGTGGTACGAACGCATACATCGTAACTGCTGATAAGCTCGTTATACTCGACCTCGATAAGCCACTTGAGCCGAGGCTAAGGGCAACCTTGCCATTTAACAGCCCTCGAGCAACGGCCCTACAGTTTCGATATCTATTCGTGCTTGATGCCGAGGGATTCCACGTAGTTGATATTACCAATGTCGATAGTCCAAAGCGGGTTTCCACAGCTTCATTGGGGTTGATGGACGCAAGGAACCTCTACGTCGCAAGAACCTTTGCATATGTCGCTGGTGGTTCTGAAGGATTGGTGATTGTCGATGTTGAGCGTCCTGAGAAGCCGTTTATCTACGAACGGTTTACGGCGGATGGGAAGATAAATGATCTCACCGATGTAAAAGTCGCGAGTACGAACGCGAGCCTCTTCGCATACCTTGCCGATGGAAAGAATGGATTCAAGGTTGTGCAGCTGACCGACCCAGAAAGAGTTCCAACCTATTACGGGTTTTCTCCGAACGTAAAGCCAAAACTCATCGCGCACAAGCACACCCATGGACCTGCTCTTGCTATTTCTAAAGGGCTTGATCGGGATAGGGCTGTCGATGAGACCGGACATCAGGTAAGTGTCTTCGGGCGTATCGGGTCCCGGCCTTTTAATCTGGAAGAGCAGAAAAGGTTGTACTTACGTCCAAATGGTTCAGTATATAGCTTCCCGAGCTCTTGGTAGCATCGAAGCACTCACTACCTAACGGGATTTTTTAAGGAGGCGTTTTGTGAAGGCCAACAGCATTCTTGAAACGGTTGGGAACACGCCGCATGTGAAGATTAATCGTCTTTTTCGGGATGATATCACCGTCTATGTAAAGCTTGAGAGAGCGAATCCGTGCGGCAGTATTAAAGATCGGATAGCGCTCTCGATGATCGAAGATGCCGAACGATCGGGGGCATTAAAGCCTGGGATGACGATCATTGAGCCTACTTCCGGAAATACCGGAATCGGGCTTGGGATGGTCGCTGCCGTTAAGGGCTATCGGTTGCTCTTGACGATGCCGGAATCTATGTCACTTGAGCGCCGTCGACTGCTTGCTGCCTTTGGAGCAGAGATTGTGCTCACCCCTAAAGAGAAAGGAATGTCGGGTGCAATAGAGCGAGCGAAGGAATTGATAGCGGAAAGTAAGAATGCGTGGATGCCGCAGCAGTTTGAGAATCCAGCGAATATTCAAGCGCATGTGAAGAATACCTCTCAAGAGATTCTGAGAGATTTTTCAGAGGGGCTAGACTACCTCATCACCGGGGTTGGCACTGGAGGACATATCACCGGCTGTTCTCATGTTCTGAAAGAGAAAATGCCCACACTTCAGGTGTACGCTGTGGAACCGGAAGAGTCGCCGGTGATTAGCGGTGGTGAGCCAGGTCCGCACGGAATCCAAGGAATTGGTGCAGGGTTTATTCCCAAAAACTTAGATGTAAATTGCCTCGATGGGGTAGTGCAGGTCAGTGTTCCTGATGCTA
>JAGRAT010000337.1 GCA_020434495.1 Bdellovibrionales bacterium
ATTAAGTAAAGAATTTATTCTTTTGCGAAGCAAAAGACGTGGAAGAGCATCAGGAGAGGGACTTCCTGATTGCAGAGCAATCAGCCTTGAAGCAGTATCTTCCCTGCGGGGCATGAGGGTTCAAGTCCCTCTATTAGTGATTTCTCAAACTCAAAGTACCAGGAGAGGGACTTGAACCCTCACACTATTGCTAGCATCGGATTTTGAATCCGACGTGTCTACCAATTCCACCATCCTGGCATATGTATCAACCGGTCAGTGTGTTCCAAATTGCCTGTGAATTTGGAGCAGTGATTTAGGAGCTGTAAATTCACAGCATCTACTTGATCTGCCACGGTTGAAGTACATTGGCAGAAGATGCTGATACATGACCTCCTATAGGTCAAGTCTGTGACTGATTTACTTAATATATTTCTGCAATTCCTCTGGAATAGCGCCTTCTAGAGCTTTGGGAATCGTCAGCTCAAGCATGTTGAGCTCACCCATAACATAAGGGATTTCGATTGGGGTCTCGCTCTTGAAAATGGACTCGAGATCGTCGAGGTCTACTTTGGACTTTGGGTTCAGCGTGAGCGAATGAAATTTTGCCACGATCAGATCATCAACCGCAATGGCTGGGATTTCTACGCCATCAATGAGGTGCGGTGTCCCTTGTCCTCTCCGGACTCCCTTTGAGACCCACGGAAGTGAGGGTACGTAGAAGTGTAGTGGTTGAAGGTCCTCTCCCGCAGGAGGAGTGCCCAATACTACAGCTACTGTTTTTCCCGTTTTCGAGTGAAGTCCGTCCAACCACTCATGATCCACTGAGTACCCGAGCTCTGCTAAAATTCCCTCTGCAATTTTTCGAGATTTCTTTGCACTACCGAGTGCAAGAGCAAAGCTAATCTCTGTGACTGCCCTTGGTTCATGTCGGTAGAGATTCGCAGCATGCCCACCATAGATAGCGTACTGCTCTTTGAATTTTGATACTTTGTCTCGAACGGTTTTTACAAGTGACATAATATTCCTAGCATAACCTTTTCATACCATCGTTACGATATTGAAAAGTGGGCTATCCCTCAAGGCATTCTCTTCAGCCCTAGAGCTATCTTCCGTCGAGTGGCCGGAAATCGAGAGAGGCAGTTGGAATTGCCGGAAGTCCCCGGGAGGGACAGCTTCATTGGCGGCTAGTATGATTCTCCGTGATTTTTCGAAACTCAATCAGACTTCGGTTTATCACGTTCTCAGCTTCTCTCAAGAGTGCTTCAGCGCTCTTCCCCTCGCGATTAAGGGATGGATGAAATTCAAGGAGGATTTTTGAATCAACTCCAACGGGGAGAAGGTTGTTTCGAACCACCTGGCCCGTTCCATCCAACGATACAGGAACAATCTGAGCTGATGGCATAGCTTCAAGCAAAGCTGTGAATCCGCCAAGCTTAAAGGCGCGAGGAGTGCCGGTCGAAGAACGGGTTCCTTCTGGGAAAATGCAGATTACACGGCCGAGTCGCTCGCACTCTCGTCCGTACTCTTTGATCTGGGTGATCGATTCTTTTCCCCTGCTACGATCGATTATGAGGTGCTCGCCTTTTCTGAGCGCATAGGAAATAGAGGGGATCCAATATTTCAGTTCTTTCTTCGCGATAAATTTTGGATCTCTCGCTCTGAGATTCCAAATGATGAGAGGAATGTCATACATAGCTTGATGGTTGGAAACGAGAATGACGGGTTTATCATGAAAGAGGTGTTCGTGATGTCGGACAGTAAATCGAGCCCCAGTCAATCGAATGTTTACCAGGTGAATAAGGCAGTGGAGGGAGAGCACTCGATCAAGCGCTCGAACGCCAAAAAGTCGAGCAACTACGAGAGGGAGGTGGAGGAGGAGTAAGTTGGAGAGGAATACTACGATGTGTAGGAGGGATAGCGCCCATGCTCGAGCAATGGATAGGGGATTTCTCAATTCACCTTCTGGACAAGGGTTTACTTGCTCTACTTCCTGCTTCACCACGTTATCTTTTCAAGACGTTCTATGGCTGCACAATACAAGATCGCTAACCGAGAGTCATTTTCCGGGACTACCTCACGATCTCGTAATGCGCTAAGGAGGTTCACTCTCTCTTCTTCTGGAAGTACTGAGCGGTGCATATGTCGGGCAACATCCAGAGCAAATGCCAATGCCGCTGGCGATGATGGAGACGTTCTCAGAATTTCTAGAGTTTCACCGCGAGCGTAGCCTAGCGCAGTCTCTGCCTCTTGGGGGTCAATAACTTTTGCTTCCCGGAAGAGGATCTCTATGAGTCGAGCTGGCATCGGGTTAAAGTTGACCCCAGCTTCTCGTTTCAACATTCGGTGTTCTGTAACTTCGCAGAGAGTTTCTGAGAGGGTGCTAAGGAGATGCTCTGACTTTTCGGATTCTGTTAGGGATTGCCGAATCAGCCGACTTACTCCGGGGGCAAGCTCATCGCACGAGTGGCTACTCACGTATCGCTCCATCGCTTGAGGTGATCCACTTGTAGGTAGTTAATCCCTCCAACCCCATAGGTCCACGGGCATGGAGTTTGTCGGTGCTAATTCCGAGTTCTGCTCCCAAGCCGTATTCAAAGCCATCGGCAAAGCGAGTGGATGTGTTAAGCATAACGGAGCCAGCATCCACTTCCGTGGCAAATCGGTGAAGGGCCTCTTCGTTTTCTGAGAGGATCGCTTCTGTGTGTCTTGAACCATATCTGTTTACATGTGCAATGGCTTCATCGAGGCTCTCTACGACTTTAATTGCTAGAGTGAGCGATAAGTACTCTTCTTTCCAATCTTCTTCGCTCGCTGTTAGTGCATCAGGTATGAGTGCTCTGGTTAAGTTATCACCTCGTATCTCAACTCCTTTAGCAAGTAATGCTTCTCCAACCTTCGGAAGAAATGTTTCGGCTATAGCGGAGTGAACGAGAAGGGTCTCCATCGCGTTGCACACTGAGGGGCGTTGGCACTTCGCGTTCACAACTATTGGAAGAGCCTTGCAGAGATCTGCCTTGTCATCAACGTAGACGTGGCAAACCCCCTTATAGTGCTTCAGTACGGGAACTCTTGACTGCGCTGAGATTGCTCTTATGAGACTCTCTCCCCCTCTTGGAATGACTAAGTCGACACCGTCTTCTTTCTGGATAATCTCTGATACGATCTGTCGGCCATCGTCGCCAAGTAATTGCACGGCATCGGCGTTGAGTTGTACGGACCGAAGCGCTTCATGAATCAGTGACGCAAAGATAGCATTTGAATGTTTCGCTTCCTTTCCACCTTTTAAAATGATCGCATTTCTACTCTTGAGAGCGAGTATCGCTGTTTCTATGGTCACATTCGGGCGCGATTCAAAGATAATGCAGATAAGACCGAGCGGAACTCTGACACGCTTTACGGTAATCCCCTTCGGGGATTCGTAGTAGGAGAGCTCTTCGCCTAATGGTGCCCGAAGTGAAATGACAGCACGCACTCCTTCAGCTATGGCTGAAATGCGTAATGGGTTTAGGGCGAGTCTATCAAGAAGAGCCTCACTTAGACCGTTAGTCTTTCCGGAATAGAGATCTTTCTGATTCTCGGCAACGATACTTTCTGTTCTCTGCTCCAGTAAAGTCGCTAGTTTTTGCAGGGCCTGATTACAATCTTCTTCGGACAGTTTCAGAAGATCTCGAGAGGCTACACGTCCTTTCCGAATTATCTCGTCAGCAGTTGATTTTATCTTTTCGTTCATAAAATTCTCTTCTTCTTTCTCGGAAACTTAAGCGGCAATGACGTCGAGCTGAGTAAACAGCCACGGAATAAACCCCACGGAATAAACCTCACGGGGAAAACCCCCACGGAACAAACCCCGCGAAATTATCCCGG
>JAGRAT010000338.1 GCA_020434495.1 Bdellovibrionales bacterium
TGCGCTTCACTATCAAGAGCTGCTCGCTGAGTAGAGGTGAGTGCACCATTTGCAGCTTCCGCCGCTAGTTCTTTTATGCGGGTGAGCACCTGAATCTGTTCATCAAGGGCTGCAGAAGCGATATTGAATAGACTAATACTTGAGTTTGTATTCTCAACAGCTTTTGCATAAACCTTTGAATCCGAGTCGAGCTCTGTAGAAAGGGCGAGATCCGCCGCGCCATCTGCAGCTCCGTTAATTCTCAACCCGGTGGTAAGACGCTCGAAGGTTTGCGCAAGGCTATCCGTTGATTGATTCAACGACCGCGCATTGAGCTCTAGTAATCTTGAAAAACCTACCATGGTTTGCCTATATCCCTCGGCCTTCCGAAAGAATTCTCCCTAATCCTAAATTTGGACCTATCTATCCAGTAAGTTAGATCGGTAAACCGTGATGATTATGTAGGTTTTGGCGCGCTTTTGTCTGGTAAGGGGCAGAATACTTGCTAAGCCACGGTAAGAAGACTTCGTGCATTGGAGGAGCGCTTCTCTTCGAGGGATTCAGGAACAGCCCCTTCTCGTTCCGGATCAGGTTCCGACGGCTCAAATAATCCATCGGCCTTCTTGGGCTTCTCGGGGGCTCGATTCTTTGAGAGCACCGTGTTTTCTTGGACCTTTTCAGTCGTAAACTCCTGACTAGAGGCCGCTTGGCCAGCGTTTTGAGCCGTTGCCAATGGGTTTGGAGCGATCTTTGCGGCCGCTGTACTGCTGTTTGTAAAAAGAGCTGCACGCATTTACTATTACCTCGTGCTTTAGATCATCGGGGTCTTACCCTGAAGCTTTTAGATTTTGAAGCACTTTTTGTATTTTAGCGAATAGAAATGAAGCGTTATTACTTGGACGCCAATGCCACCTACGAAATCCTTCCAGCGGTAAAGGAATCGCTTGTAGCGCTACTAGACGGACCCAGAAGTTTTTCGTATTTGAATGGGAGTTCTATTCATGCAGAAGGGCAAAAAGTTCGTGCGCTCATCGATGCTGCTAGAGCCGATCTTTATCGATATGTCCGACTCCGAGAAGCCGATTTTCAGATTGTGTTCACTAGTGGAGCTACCGAAGGGAATAATACAGCCCTCCTCGTTCCCTTCGAAATGTCTTCTGCCAAGGACTCTCTAAAGCCAGAATATGCTGGACATGTTATTTCAACCTCTGTTGAACATTCTTCAGTTGAAGAAGGATTGCAACGGTTGGAGCGAGCTGGTGTAGAGGTTACTCGCGTTCGACCGGGAAGCGATGATATCATCTCTCCGGATGCCGTTCTTAGAGAGCTACGACCAGAGACAAAACTCGTCTCAATGATTTGGGCGAATAATGAGACAGGGGTGATTCATCCCATTCCAGAGATTTTTAGAGCGATACAAAGGGCGTCTCCTAACTGCATACTTCATACAGATGCCGTGCAGGCCCTCTCGAAATTGGAGCTTGACCTAAGCTCTTTTCCGTTTGATTTTCTGACGATAGCGCCCCATAAATTTGGAGCATTACCAGGAATTGGGATATCGATTGTCAACAAGCGCCTCCCTCTGAAGCCACTTGCGGTTGGCGGAGCTCAGGAGTTGAAGTGGAGGCCTGGGACGGAGAACGTGGTTGGAATTGTAAGTATTCAGGCCGCATTGGCAGAGCTCTCCAAACTTATCACACGTTACCGAGAGGTTATCACTCCTCTCCGCGCTGAGTTCGAAGAGCGTGTTCTTGCGCACTACCCAACGATAGAAGTAATCGGGAAGGATGCACCAAGACTTCCAAATACTGTGATGATGAGACTCCCAGGAATTTTAACGGAGGATCTCGTTGTCGCGTTGGATCTTGCGGGGGTTTCCTGTTCCCGTGGATCGGCCTGCTCGTCTGGGAAGCAGCTCGGGTCTCACGTCATCGGGGGTATGAACTATCCGAAGGAGGCTGGACGTGAGGTCCTGAGGCTCAGTTTTCCGGCGAATTTTCAGGAATCTGACCTTGAAACCGTGTTAGAGCGCCTTTTTCAATGCTTCGAGCGCTTCGGTTTGAGGACTAAGGCTTCCCATTCTGATACTATTCCTGCTTCTGTTCACTAGAGTCGAAATCGATGGAAAAAGAGGATCTTACAGGAAAAGTCGTTGTGGCGATGTCGGGAGGGGTCGATTCCTCTGTTGCGGCCCTCCTGCTCAGTGAGGCGGGGTTCGACTGTGTCGGTGTTTCCATGCAGGTCTGGGATTATCGGAACCATGGTGGATGTAGCAACCGCGCCACCTGTTGCGCTCCTAGCGATTTTGCTGACGCTCGTTCCGTCGCCAATGATATCGGGATTCCTTATTACGTCTTCGACTTTGAGGAGAAATTCCACGATAAAGTTATCGCCCGTTTTCTTGATACCTACGCTGGAGGCGAGACCCCCAATCCGTGCGTTGACTGTAATAACGACGTGAAATTCAGAGAATTGCGGAACCGAGCCGTGACTCTTGGATGTCGCTCAGTCGCTACCGGCCACTATGTGAAGCTTGAATCTCGCCCGGATGGATTTCACGTATTCCGAGGGAAAGACGATAAGAAAGATCAGAGTTACTTCTTATACGGACTAAAACAGGATGAACTCTCAAAAACCCTCTTTCCACTTGGAGAACTCTCGAAGGTTGAGGTGAGAGAGATTGCAAAAGCCGCCGGAATAAAGACCGCCGACAAACCAGAGAGTCAGGATATCTGTTTTGTCTCTGGCACCATCGATGATTTTGTTGGCGAACGACTGGGGACTCGTAGAAAGCCGGGAGCTTTTCGACTGAAAGATGGACAAAAGGTGGGAGAGCACGACGGTATTCATCGCTTTACTGTCGGACAGCGGAAAGGGCTAGGGCTCTCTGGTTATGACGCCCCGCTGTATGTTCTGGAGATCGATCCGGTGAAAGGCGACGTGTATGTTGGATACAAGAGTGAGCTTGAGGTCCCTGGATTTGAGGTTCGGGAGCTCAACTGGGTTCATCCTGCTCTTGTCGGAGGTGGTCCAGCCGAAGAGATGCTTGTTCATGTACAGGTTCGGCACAAACATCGTGGAGTTCCAGCCAAGGTCTTTGTGCGAGACGGGGTAGCGAATGTTTCTTTTGTCGATGAGTGGACTTCGCCCGCACCGGGACAGGCCGCGGTATTTTACGATCCGGAGAATCGGGAACTTCTTGGGGGAGGACGAATCGTTGGCAAGAGCGGACGTCCACAATCGCTAAAGCTTTTTGAGGCAGCGTAATGAGCAGTGAAGAGGAAAAACAAACGGCGTCAGAGGGCGTCGCGCTCCTAGAAGAGCGCCTTCAGTATTCGTTTCAGTCAAAGGAGCTACTCCTCTATGCACTGACCCATCGTTCAGCGACCAACAAAGAGAAGCGAAATGACTATGAGCGATTAGAGTTTCTTGGTGATGCTGTATTAGATCTTGTGGTCGCCGATCTTCTTCTTCAGGCTCATCCTGAGGCCCGTGAGGGAGAGCTTTCGAAGATGCGAGCTGCTCTTGTTAACACGACATCGCTTGCGGAAATTGCGCGAGAGCTTGAGCTCAATAAATTTATCCTCGTTAGCCGAGCAGAGAGAGCTCAAGCTGGTCATGAGCGACCATCCATTCTCGCTGATGTCATGGAGAGTCTCATAGGGGCTATTTATCGCGAAGCGGGGTTTGAGAAGGCTCGAACTGTTGCTTCCGCGCTTTTTGGCCGGAAAATCATCAACGTTGACCCTACCGATCCAAAAACAGAGCTGCAGGAGGCGCTTCATACTCTAAGCTTGGATCCCCCGGAGTACTTACTCGATTACGTTGAAGGTCCGGAGCATGCGCCAACCTTTATATCTG
>JAGRAT010000033.1 GCA_020434495.1 Bdellovibrionales bacterium
TCGCTTTCGGCTGATTCTACGGGCAGTATTTGTTGTCCCTCCGGGGGACCTCCCGGCAACTTCAGTTGCCTTCGGTACAGTTAGCAGCGATCGATTCTGGCGTATAGCGTTCTATTGCGTATTTTGGTTAGGAAATGATGAGTTATCAGTTTCTTTTTTACATAGAAGGCTCCATAGCTCGGAACATCCTCCTGCTTCGATCGCGCACAACGTCTACATCTACGTTTCATCGTGCTTGAGCACGTGCACGCTCACGTATCCATCGTATGAATGTCAAAACAAGACACCCGCTCACCAATTGTGGAGTAAGTCCCTATAAACGCTTTGTTGCTTTGAGAATTGTACGGGTAGGAGCTGGATACTCTTCTATAGTTCGAGTTGGATCATTGGGGTTAAGAAAATCTGCAAGGCTTTCATACGGAGCAAGTCTCGTTTGCCTCTGCTCCTCTGTTGTTACCACCACTGTTGATAACTCTTCCACATCTTCAAAGCCGGCTTTCTGAAGCCAGATTTTCATACAGCTCACCGTTGGAACGTACCAAACATTTCTCATCTTGGCGTAACGATCCACCGGGCAGAGCGCCATTGGTTCATCACCTGGAACAACAAGGCTTTCAAAAAAGAGAGTGCCGTTCGTCCGAAGAGCGTCAAAGAGCATCCGGCAAGAAGAATACGGGTCTCGACGGTGATAGATAACTCCAAGGCAAAAAAGGACATCAAAGAACTCTGGAAAGAGGTGAAGATGTTCAATTCCAAAAAGCTCAAAGGCGAGCCGTTCATCTTGAATTACTCGTTGAAAGAGATCGAACTGGTAGAAACACCGGCTACTCGGATCTAGCCCGAGGAGAAGGGCAGGATCATACTTGAGCATCCGAAATAGGTAGTAGCCGTTGTTCGATCCGACATCTCCAACGCGGCGATTCCTCATCTCTGGCAGATGAGGAGCTATCCGATCCCACTTGAGGTTCGAACGCCATTCGGCATCTATTTCATATCCCAAAAAGGAAAAGGGCCCCTTTCTCCAGGGGATTAGTCCTTCAACAAGGGCCTGAATGAGCTGAGCATTATCCTTCTCAAAAGCATCAGAAGCTCGAACTTCGAAGGAGGGACCATCTTCGATTCGCACCTCTTCTCGAGCTGGAGCGCGAAATTCTGCTAAGAGTTTTCGATACTTGTCCCAATGTGAAATGCGTATGAGCTCTACTTCCTGCAGTTCCCGAAGAGCTGCTATCTCCTTATAAGGTAAGAGACTTTTAAAGTGTTCTGGGAGCACACGAATTCCTTTAGTCGAGATAGAGACTCTGATAGCCTAGGTGACCTTTTCTCGAAATGAAAGCTTGGAGGAGGCTTCTCATGGCCGAAAGCAATAACGCAGTAGAAAGTGATGAGATTACCCAAAGCGATATCCCAGCATTGCTAAACACCGCTCGGAGGGATCGCATTTACGTCACCAAAGACGCCTATTCTTTTGCGTTTGGGTCGGATGTTGCCGCGGTTTTCGACGATATGATTTCTCGCTCGGTTCCCTGCTATTTGGACTTGCAACTCCTCGTTGCGAGCTCAGCCTCTCGGTTTTTCCAGCCTGGAACGGCCATCTATGACCTTGGATGCTCAACCGGAACATCCTTGGCGCTTATCGCAAAGCGTCTACCGAAAGTTTTTGACATTTACGGCATAGATAACTCTAAGCCGATGCTCCTCCAAGCAGAAAAGAAGCTCAGTGACCTGAAGGTCTTAGGTCAGGTCATTCTAAAACGAGAGCGGCTACAAGATGTCGAATTTCGACCAGCATCATTCATTACGGCCAACTACACCTTTCAGTTCTTACCTGAGGTGGACAGAGAGCCGATGTTTGAAAAAGTTTACTCTGCTCTTGTCCCAGGCGGTGCATTTATTCTCTCGGAAAAGACGCAGCCAGATGTATCAGCGGAACACCTAGAGCTCGTAAAAGAGTTACACGAAGATTTTAAGTCGCAAAACGGCTATTCACTCTCCGAGGTTGCGAGAAAGCGAGAAAGCTTACGTGGCGTAATGCGCCCTATCGGTGAGAGAGAGAACATCTCCCAACTTCAAAATGCCGGCTTCCAAACCATCATCCCAATGATTCGAGGATATTCTTTTATAAGCTGGCTCTGCATCAAGTGATTCCTCTTTGAGACCACTTATAGCCTGCTCGCCAACCGCATCCATTCCTGATTAACTGGGAAGGGCAACATGCTCTGAAAGTTGGCATTCCGGCAGTAAAATGAAGAACGAACAGCAAAGCGCGATTAATCTAAAAAGCGTAGCAGGGGTCTTTCTGCTCCTTACCGTTGGCTCCCTGCTTTTCTACTATCGCATACTCTTTGATTCAGTCGTTTACGACTACCGAGATATGCCACGGGTCCTCCTCCCACTTGAAGTGATGATCCGTTCGATTCTGACCCGCGATGCCACTCCTTACTGGAATGATATGGGAGGGCTCGGGAGGCCACTTTTCGCCGATCCGCTAAGCGCCCTTGCCTACATTCCGCAAGCGCTCTTCAGACTTCTCCCTCTCCCTTTCGCTTGGAATTTCTCAATTGCATTTCACCATGTAATTGCAGGACTTGGTGCTTGGCTCTTTTTGCAGCAACGGAGGTACTCCTCAACGGCTGCGCTCACTGGTGCTTTTTGCTTCTCCTTTGGTGGCTACCTCGTTTCTACCGACAACATGCTCAATGCCCTTCAATCAGCCTCCTGGTTTCCTTGGGTATTTTACGTCTATGAGTGGGCCATCAACGAAGAAGGCGAAGAAGACACTCTTTCGCACTACTGGCTCGGCTCTCTTGGTCTCGCCCTCTTTGTAACTCTCTCGTTTCTTGGTGGCATGCCAGAGGTGGTTCTCTACGAGGCACCGCTCCTTTTTTGTTTGTGCCTATTCCCAGAACTCTTCGGAAATCGCTCAGTGAATCGCTCTCCCTTATGGCGGCGCATCTCTGTTCTTGGAATGGGGGCAATAGTCACCACTGGACTTTCGAGCGTACTCCTCCTACCCCTATTGGAGTATCTCGAGCACTCAACCAGGGCTAGCGGCCTCTCTCCAGATGCTATAGTCGAGCTATCTTTCTCGTTAGTCCGACTGGGTGAGCTTCTCGTCCCTTCATTTCTTTATAACTTGCAAACAGATCCGCAGTGGCTTCTCTCCGTCTGCTTTGGGCCAATTTTACTTCTCGCTATACCTTCTCTCTGGAGTACGAAGTGGATTCATATCGCGGTATGGGTGGTTACTGCTGGAGTCTTCGTTGTTCTCGCTTCGGGCTCCAATATTCCTGGATACAAAGAACTTGTTGAACAATCCTCGCTTCTACGAATAACTCGCCACCCAGAAAAATATCTCTTAGTAACCCATGCATTTATATCTCTCGCGATAGCTACCGGGTTATCTCGGCTAGAAGGCCACATGCGAAGGTCCATTCAATTCGTAGTTCCGGCAGTCGCTCTTGCCCTTCTGTTTATTGCCAATGGTTCTCTTCATCCACTGACAAGTTGGGAACGACTCGTACAAACTCCAAGGATCGCCTCCGCCATGGAGGGATATCATCCCCGCATCTACGCCGATGGCATCGCACCACCAAATCACCCCGAAATTCTGGAAGATCCAGAAACTCAGAAGAGTCTCCTCCTGTACCACTATGGCTTATTTCACGGGATCAATAACGTAAACGCATCGTCCTCCCTCAATTTGAGAGACAACGAGGAGCTTATTCACTTTATAGAGGAGGCAGGACCAGAGAAGCTCGTTGATCGTTTACGTCTTTTTTCAATCGAATACCTAACGAGCACCCAAGCTCTGTCAAAGGTAGAAAATCTATCACTTCTTGGGCATAGCGGTAATGTAAATGTATTCTCGGTACCCAATCCTAGAGCTCTCGTATATATACCAGAGCAGATCTACCTCACCAATGATCCCAATCAGATGAGCTCGCTTCTTCCTTCCATAGCGGACTCGACATCAGATTCCGTGGCCTATGATGATTCAGCGACCGGAAGGTGGTTTGCCCAATCCGGAGAGGTAACGCAGCTCGGTCGTTTTTCACCGGACAGGTTCTTCTTTACCGCTAAGTTTGAAAATGATGGATACGTCATTATCAACAACAATCATTATATCGGTTGGAAAGCTCGGTGCATGAAGGGAGCATGTCGAGAATCCGTTGGGAACAACATGCTGAAAGCGAACAAGTTTGTAACGGCGCTAAAACTCCCGAAAGGAGAGAGCACTATCCTCATGAGCTTCGAACCGCCCTCGGTAATGATTGGACGAGGTCTTACCATTTGGTTTTTTCTTCTCTGCTTTGTGGTTACTCTTTTTGTGCGAATGCGCCAAAAACGAGCTAACTAATTAATATTTCAATACAAAAACAGCTTCCCACTCCCAAGCAGGTAGATTTCTTTAAGTTTCACAAATACCCTACCCTGATCTGCGTCAGGTTAGTGTCTCGCGTTTTTTATTGTTCAAGCGAACCGATTTCATTCGCTTTTTCGGTTTTCAGTATTTCCCTTGAGGAACGCTTTATCCAGTCCGCATTTGGTGTGTGCTTAGGCCAGAAGGTATGAAGAAGTATTTCGCTCTTATTCTTACATCAGCAACTTTTCTCTTCATTGATCAAGCGCTGCCACAATCCCTAACAGCTGATTTCTCTACCGCAAATGATTCAACCCAGTATGTTTGCCGAGTTAACGAAGGTGGCGAAGTTGAGCTCTTTACTGCCCCGCGTGAGCGCGGAGGACTTTGGAATCCTACCGACTATAATAGTGAGCTCAATGACAATCGCCGCCTGAGAAATACTTGGCGGAAAAAATTTCAGTCTTCGAAGGACCAGTTTGGTGATAGGTCACCACGGACCCGACGAGCGAAACAACGTTGGAGAGGGTTTCGGCGCAATGCTCGAGCATTGAGAGAGTGCGGAAAATCGCTTGCGATATCCGTTAACTCGAATCCTTGTCTCGAGATTGCGCCCGAAACAACCTCGTTTGGACGGGGCACTCTACGTATCTTCAATGGTCGGGTTTGCAATCCGGCAAACTCATCAGTGGTTGAACTTGAGCTCGTGTTCTCATTTGCTACCGGTGGATGTAGTGGCACACTGCTAAATGAATACACAGTCCTGACCGCCGCACACTGTGTCGAATCCAAACCAAAACGAATTCGAATTCGCTCAGGTTCAACCGTAGTTGATGCGGTAGATTACCAGGCTCATCCGAAGTACAACGCATTCTCTTTTTTCAATATTGAGCAGTACGATGTAGCCATAATAAGAACAAATTCACCGATTTCAGGCCCTACTTCTCAGATCGTTTCCGGTTCAATCGCAACAGGAGAAACGGCTATCATTGCCGGTTATGGACTGGACGAATTTGGAACAAGTGGAACTCTCAAGGCAACTGCTCTAGAACTCGCATACGTAGACAGCGATACCATCGCCACTCGCTATACCCGCCGACAACCAGATGGAAACACCTGTTTTGGCGATTCTGGCGGTCCGCTATTTGTGAATAGATTTGGAGAGTGGGTGATAGCAGGAATTACATCCAATGGCGATCGAAATGACTGTAGCTACGGCGATGTTAGTCGATACGCGAACCTCACCTTCCCGGAAGTCCGAGACTTCCTCGCCCCTTATCTTACTGCCAGCATATTCAACTTAGATTAAAGTAGGTCGAGAGAGTTCCTGAGTAGAAATGTCGCGAGGCATTTATCCTGAGAACGAACAAATAATTGCTAAGTACAACCTCTAGGTCCCATCGAGCACGAGCGCGTGCACGCTCACGTAGGCCTGGCACGTCCGTTCAGGCTAACGAGTGTGTGGATTTTCATTCAGGAAGAAAGAAGCCCCTCAACACGCTTCTCGCGGAGCGCACGATCAACATCTGTACCGCTTGGATTTTGGAAAACCCGAAGGCCGAATTCGGTAATGACCGCAAAGAGATGATCAAATATATCAGCGGTTATTCCTTCGTAGACAGCCCAGGTGGTATCCCGAGAAAATGCATAAATCTCAAGCGGTATCCCCGTTGGGGTCGCTGGGAGTTGTCTCACCAAAATAGTCATATCCTTGTGAATTTTAGGGATATTCCGGACATAAGCGTTTACATACGCTCGAAAAGTTCCAAGGTTTGTGAGTCTCCGTCCATTCACCGGATGAGAGAGATCGCCTTGCAAATCTGCATTCAGTCTATCCAACTCCTGCTTCTTTTCAGCGAGGTAATCCTTTAAAAGTTCAACCTTGGAAAGATGAAGAAACAAGGATTCATCAAGAAATCGCACCGAGTGGAGATCGATAAAGAGTGCCCTTTTAATTCGCCTCCCTCCAATGGATAGTTGCTATGTAGAGAGTTAAGGAGAAAGCGGAAACTTCCTCCGTTCGTGAGTAATCGAAGTAAGTGGATGAAATAACTTGATTACTTTTTGAACATGGAGGAAGCCGTGAACAGTAGAGCTGTATCTTTTGAAGGACAACAAGTCTACATAGGATTGGATGTGCACCGGGCGTTTTTCGTTGCAAGTTGTGTGTGTGATGGCTTAGCGGTAAAGCGCTGCCGGATGCCTAGTCGGGCTGAAGCGGTTATCTCGCTGATATCGAAGTACTTTCCTGATTCAGAAGTGAGCACCTGTTATGAAGCTGGCTACAGTGGATTCTGGCTTCACCGTGAGCTTGAAGCAGCTGGAATTTCAAACATTGTGGTACATGCAGCCTCAATCGAGGTAGCGGCGAATGACCGGGTTAAGACCGATAAGCGAGATTCTTTGAAGCTCGCCACGCAACTTGCCGCAGGAAGACTCAAAGGGATTCGAATACCGAGTCTTGAAGAAGAGTATAGAAGGCTTCTACCAAGAACCCGCGATCAGATTTCACGAGCGATACGTCGAGTCCAAAATCAGATTCGAATGCGCCTTCACCAGTTTGGCTTGGTGCCTGAAGATCTTAACCGCGTGCTGAGGGTAAAAGACGCCGAAGCATTTCTCGATAAGCTTGAGGGAGATTTGAAGTTTTCTCTCGAGCGTCTTGTCGAGCAATGGAAGTGCTTACTTGAGCAGAAGAAAGAGTTAGAGAAACGGATGAGAGTCCAAGCGAAAGAAGATCCACTTGAAGCACTCTACCGGAGTGTGCCAGGGATCGGAGTACTGACCGCACGAGTGCTTTCAACCGAGCTTGGTGACATGAGCCAGTTTCCAAACATAAGAGCGCTGTATTCGTTTACCGGACTTACTCCGAGCGAGTCATCAAGTGGTGAGAAAGTGCAAAGAGGACATATCTCACGCCAAGGAAGCTCTCGTTTAAGGTACATGCTTATCGAAGCGTCGTGGAAGGCGGTGAGAAAAGATCCCGTAATGAAGAAGTTTTACGAGGAGCTTAAACTCCGATGTGGTGCAAGAAAGGCAATTGTTGCAACGGCTCGAAAGCTTCTTGGAAAAGCAAGAGCAGTGATACGAGATGGGAAGCCGTATGAGCGAAACTACAGGCAAGCAGCGTAGCTGATGAGAGCAGTATCTGATGAAACCACAAAGTAGCGTAACCAGATTTTGTTGTGACCTCGTCGATTTTCCTGTGACTGCTCCTGGTGAGTACGCACGATGGATAGTTTGAGGCGCAACTGCTTTATCAACGGACAAGCATCTTGTGACGCGGTTACGACCGTGATTACGAATGGCAGGTTGTTACGTGAAGATTTTTATCGGCAAGCGACTTCTCGTTGCTGCTTTGGAGGTTCACTTTTCACGCTTCGTAGTCAGGCATGGTGTCGAACTGAATTTCATCGATGATGCGAGGCGCCTTTGGGATTGGTGGTGGAGCTCTGAAGTCAGGAAGCTTGAGAGAGTTCTTGATTTGCTTGATTTCTAGTGGGTCTTGCACGAACGCGACGATCCGCATCTGAGCTTTGCATTTGGGGCATTCTAGGGGTTCAACTTCGTACACTTGCTTAATGCACTGCGCCCAATATGAAGACGGCTCGTTTTCAAGTTCAGGGAGTTGCTCGATATTGTCTTCATCTTTTACGACGGGAGCCCGCTTTTTCTCTCCCCGCGAGCGCGGCAAGAATAGTATCCGTAGTATCTCGTGATAGATTCGTAAGTATTAGGGATATGACTTGAGAGAAGGGCGAGGCACTCGAGGGTCTCAAACTCGTGAGTGGCGCCGTCTTTTGTGGTGTAGACAACAAGGTCGTCTTCCATGCTGAGTTTTTCTAGAGAGAGCGGTCCGCGCTCGACGTAACGGGCAACGAACTTATCGGACTGCTCGTCTTGAAAAGGGTCTCCATAGTTGAGCTCAGCGACAGGACTGTCCCAGGAGGTCCGGAAACGGTGAGGTCCAATGTTTGTTGTTCCTTGTTATCGTTGGTGAGGTAGACAAGAACCTCAGATGAAGTCTCAGGGGTGAGGGCAAAGGAAAATGGTTTCCCATGGGAATTCCCTTCTAGCACTAGAGGTGCAGAAAAAGCTTGAGAGGTGACGAAGAAAACGGTTGAAGTTAAGAACAAGAAATAACGCATGCTCCTCCTGAGCGAATGGGTAAAAACCGGCATGCCGCAGCACAGCCTGCTATGTCTCCTCGATCCATCCTGGAATCGTGACTTTCCCAAATACATATGTAGTTCAAGAGAGTTATGGAGGATTTAAGAGTTATTGTGACTTCTAATGAGTTTCCGGAGGATTGAACAAGGAGAGGCCAATCGAGGGCTAACCCCTGGTAATCGCTGGAATGAGCGAAAGCGGCAGACGAGTCTCGAACTCGCGACCTTCAGCTTGGGAAGCTGACGCTCTACCAACTGAGCTACTGCCGCACAAAAGCTACTGTAGCCGCAAATGTTGAGACGGTCACCTTTTTGAAGGAATAGCCGCTCCCATACTTCGTTGAAGGGTCACTTAAAGGCCACTTAACCCTATAACACTCTCAGATACTTCGGGGGCCGACGGTTACACACTATTCTTTGCACCAACGGCAGTAGGAATAGCTCCCGAACGCTCCAAAAGTACATTCATTCGGAATTACGGCGATGGAGCGGAAGGAAAATGTGAATAATCCACGAGGTGAAGATCCCCTTCATGCTCGCGATCTGCCGACCCTGCCACAGAGTGGATTCGAAAACACGCATGATTTAGCCGAACCCCTTCGGAAGTGGCTGTCAGGTGCTCTTCCAACGGATAAGCTTCGAGAACATTTAAGAGAACTTCTCGGTAAATGGTTAAGCGAACGAGGCACCGCAGTTGCCGTCAACGAAGAGCTACAGCCGCTTCTTAGAGCAACGCTTGATCCTCTCTCTCGCTACGACGATCCAGCTTTTGAGCTTGCTCTTCGAAGTCAGGTTCCATTCGGCCTCGGCTTAAAGGTGTCGGGCTGGATAAAAAAGGGTGAAGTTCATCGCGAAGTTCTGGAATCGACCCAAGAAGCCCTCCTCGCATTTATGGTGAAATTCCTCACCAACTATCGTGATGAACTTGCGAGTGCTACAGAGACATCTCCAAAAACTGTTTCCAAAGATGAAACGATCGAGACGATGATGGGGCCGAGGCGACCGATCGAGTTAACGCGTCTGGATGATCTGCAGTCTCAACTTAAAGAGACCTTACTTGAGGAAGGTTTTGAAATTTCTGTCGTTGAACTCGCAGCTGATAAACTTGTTCAACATGTAAGGCAGCAAGTACTGATTCTTGAACAGTCCCGAGAAAGTGTCGTATACCGAAGTCACTTTCTTGAGGCGTGGGGGAATCTGCAGAAGTTTTCAGAGGAGTTTGAAATTCCAACTGCAGATCTTCTGCGATTGGGACATTCAGCACACACGGAAGAAACGATTGTCGAAGCTTATAAGAGGTTTCTAAGTGATTTTGAGCGTGGGAGTACCTTATACCGACAAGGGTTTGATCGCAGCGTATTTGATCTCCCAAGTGATTTGACAGGGACTGCCCCGTCAATGGATTCACTTCGTCAGCACACAGAACACTATCTTTCCCAGCTGCCAAAACTATCAAAACATTGCGACGAAGTTCTCAAAAGTGGGGAGGACGCGAGGAAACCTCTTCTTCGAAATTTATTCAATATCTTTATCTTCAGCAATGATCACACGCTAGAAACCATTCGAGAACTGAACCGACTTCAAAACAACGCCGGATTTTCGTACGAAGAATTTTGTACTTCCCTCACCGAAAACGCCACGCCTGACAGCCGATACGTCATTGCTGCTGTACATGATGCGGGCCGCATGAATATGAAAGATTTCATGCGGCTCTGCCTTTATGACCGTGAACACGGTTACTACACTCGTCCACGAGAGACAGTAATCCCTCGCAGTGAATTTCTTACTCTTCCTGAGCAGCATGCAGACTTTGGCCGTGGCGTCGCGGTAGATCTCTTTCAGCGATGGTCGGCGATGAATCAACCTGAGCATTTCGATGTCGTAGAGATGGGAGCTGGAAGTGGAAAGCTGGCGAAAGATATTCTTGATGAGATCCAGAGGCGAAGTGGAGAAGACTCAGAGTGGGGCAAGTTTGCGAACGCGATACGGTATAAAATTGTAGAGATCTCAGCTTCGCGACCAGATCCTGATTCCCCACCGACCCTTCGAGATCGGCAAGTGGAAACTCTTGCTGACCATAAGGGCTGTGTAGAATGGGTTGAGACTACTGCAGATCAATTGGACTCTGCGTTTGAACCAGAGAGCATAACTGGAGTTTTCTTATCAAATGAATTGCCGGATGCCTTCCCGGTGCACGTCGTACGTCGAGTCAATGGCGAATTGCGTGAAGTTTACGTCAAAGAACAGGACGGTTTTTTGGCGCATGAATTCGGCGATCTTTCAGATCCCGCGCTTGAGCATTTCTTGATTCAGAACGGGATTGAGATAGCTGAAGGAGAATGCCGCAGTATTAATCTCCAAGCGCAAGATTGGGTAGCGAGCATGGCTCGAATCCTTAAAGAGGGAGATGTTATCACCTTCGATTATGGTGAACCGTTCGGTAGACACACTGCTGCTCAAAACGTTCAATCGCTAACCCGGACCTATGGAAAGCAACGCCAAGCGTATGAGAATGAGTTCCATGGAATCGGAGCCGAATCAGGAGAGTTGGGATCCGCTGTCGCGATCTTTGCAATGCTCGAGCGAGACTTGGGCGGAAGAGAAGCGATGATGACGGCATTCGCTGATAGTCTGAAAGCTGAAGATGAGGGTACTGCAGGTAATCTACTGCAAAAGGGTAAATCGAACCAAGAACAGAAGATGCAGCATTTTATGCACGGAGTTTCAGCTTCGCCGCTCAAGCTTCCAGCTGAGATTGACATTACCACTGACGCTGACTTTTTAGCGATGCAGCTTGAAGCGAGAAGAAGCGGACTTGAACCTACTCGAATGGAAACTCAGACAGAGTACCTTCGCTCCATACCTTTTGAACCGAAGGAGGAAGAGGTTTATGCCGCTGCAGCAAAATTTCGGGTACAGACTTTTCATAAATCACACTCTAAAGCCGAGGCAAGGCAGTCCGTTCTTGAGCTTACCCCCGCCGAGCAAGTGGTTCTTGAACAGGGCCGGCTGTTCCGAATTGAAGATGTGCAGACGTTTTCCGGTCTTGTGGAGCGGTTAGATTTAGGTGGGTTGGGAGCTTGCGCCAGTGAGTGGCAGAAGCTATCCAGAGACCGAGGCCTGGAATCTCTGGGACTAAGGTCTGGCACACGTTTAATAGAAGCAGTCGGATTGCTTGTGGATAGCGCACCCTCTGAAGTTCTACCTCATGATTTACGAGAGTTCTCCCAATTAATTCCTACACTCGATACATCTGTATCCTTTGAAGATTTAACTGAAGCAGCACTCGCCGTAGGGGTTCGAAAGCGGGTAGTCCGAACTCGCATAGAGGCTGCGGCATGCGTCGAGCTCATCGATATGGGCTACTCGCAGAACGCTGACAGTATCCTGCGAGAGCAACTTCAATGTTTGTTATCTCTCTCTCCTGCTGAAATGGAGCGCACATCACTGGAGAGGGAGCCCTTCGGGACGTTCCACCGATTTGCAGCGCTTTACAAAGCTGCCGGGCTTAAGGTGGTAGCAAATGGTTTAAGTCCTCTTCCGGAACTTCGCATGCAGGATTTCCTTCGCGTGGAAGACGGAGAGGTAACTTTTGATGCGAAGCGGGTAGTAACTTCACTATTAGAGATAGCAGGTGGAGCAGATATCGGAAGTCTCGTTAGCAGCGCTATGAATCTGGTTCGGCATGAGGGAGGATTTAGCAAGCTGCTTGCCTGGGTTTCTTCACCCACCGCGGCAAACTTCCTCCAGGTAAGGGATCCGATTCTCGAGCTCGTCACCGCTCGACTCGCTGAGAAATTTGATATTCCATCGGCCGTAGAACGAACTGAGCAAACAACTTTGGGTGAACGAGTACTCAGAGGATTCCACGGAGAACCGGAGCGAATCACAGCAGAGCGAGATAATACGCGGAATATCGCGAAGATTTTTGGTCGTTACGCAGACTACTTACACCACGGGATAGCACATGGTGGTGATAAGATAGATCCTTCAAAGCAGTATACGTACATAAGCTTGCTTGACCCTTCTCGAGATGTGGAGCTTTTGCAGAAGGCTCTCGACAGAAGGCTTAACGGGAAATATCGGTACGATAAGCATGACGTTAGCTTACTTGAGCTACTGTATGAGAAGGGATGTAAAGAGGCTGCTCGTAAACTCGTTTCAAGTTGGGATAAAGACGACGGATTCTTCACACCAGAAGTGTTAGAGCTCTTTAGGAAGAATGGTGACCATGATCTCATTCTTGATTACATAGAGCATCAACGAACGAAGATGGAAGTTGGTCCCAAGAGCTTAGCTGGAGGAGATGCAACACCAATGCCTAGCTCATTACCTGGAAGAGAAAGACATTCCGGGATGAGCGATAGTGATCTGGCCGCCTACGACAGAGAGTTGCAGAAAGAGAAGGAGGCGGAACGCAGACGGCGAATGTATCGTGGGAAGGATGACTTCTCCGAAAATGTGAAGTTTTTGTTCGATAAGATCGAAGACCCAGCGATAGCAGCTGAGCAATTCGATCTTGAATGGCGGTATGTCAAAAATCTGCTAAGAGCATATGCAGCCGGGAAAAAGGGTGGCGGCTACACTAACGAGATTATCTCCAAGTTCAAATACGGAGAGATACAGATTGATGTAGAAGATGATAGTTGGGATGTCTTTCGACGTGATAGGCATCCGGGGAGAATGTACTTTGGTGAAAAAAAGCCTGAGGGAGATGCGCTTTTTCTTGGACAGCTGACGGGTTTTATTCGCGCTGGGCTTGCTACCGATAATTTCCGAGAAGGAGCCATTGCGTGTATTCGAGAGCTCAGCGCGTCCCCCATGAAATTGATGCTTCTTCAGGAGTCTTCGAGAACGCTGCCACCTGACTGGAGAGAAGCAGAACGAGAGGCTTTTGTTCGTGACTGGCTAGAAACAGTTGAAGAGTGTGGTAAGCAGATAGCTGAAACTTCCTTCA
Organism: Bdellovibrionales bacterium; assembly: GCA_020434495.1. Lineage (GTDB taxonomy): Bacteria > Bdellovibrionota_C > UBA2361 > UBA2361 > RFPC01 > RFPC01. The sequence continues at coordinate 13,490 of JAGRAT010000033.1, forward strand.
TTGAGCCTTCTGAGGAGTTTCCCTTCCTTCGTGATACCAAAGCAAAGTTGCCTGAGGAGATTGAAAAGTATCGTGAGCTTTTGCCTGGGCACTATTCAGAGGGACGATATTATCGCAAACAATTAGGTAGTGTCCTCGAGTGGAGTGCTAGCGAGCAAGCAGCTGGAAGGTTGTCTCCAGAATCTGATGCAGTTCAGGCAGCGAAGGATCGCTTTACTCCAATTTTTGGTGGCAAAACATTTTGTGACTACAGTTTCTATTGTAAAGACCGCTACCGCTGGATTACTCGCACCTACTTTTATGGCGGTAACCAGTTTGCTCAAAGTAGCGCAGCGCAACACTTGGCTGGAGAGCGAGTTGAGACGGAAGAACTTGCGAGACTATCCACAGCTCTTACAGAGCCAAACAGAAAGGATTACTATTGGGAATCCCCGATCCAGCATGAGCAGTACTGGTATAACTATTACAATGATTGCCTTGACTACATTGATGCTATTACTGGATTACACGAACTTGCCAGGCGAGATGGATTCAACGACCAAGCTGATGCTTTACTTGAGAGAGCACGAGTTACTGTTACTGCTCTAGGGGAGGAAGCAAAGGATAGTTGGGATGCCAAAAATGATCGGGATGCCGTCCAAGAGTGGGATGCTCGCCTAGAACTACATGCCGTTCGTTGTGGGATTCGTTATGCCAATGATCCAGATCAACGAGCGGAACTTGGAGAGAAGCTTATTCAGCGGCTTCAAGATGATGGGCGTGGATTCTTCGGTGAAAAGGTTATTGCAGAAACAGCGGAGTGGCTAAGCTTCCAGTCCGAAACTCAACACCTTGCTCTCCCACTCTTTAAAATCGTTGTCGATAAACTTGCAGCGAATAGAGGAAATCACGATTGGCTCCCCGCGGAGATTGGGGACTTGCTAAGTAGTTCCGATCTTCAAGATGCGGAACGCGATGAGCTTAACCGTTATGCTCTCGAGTCAATGTGGCCTGAGCACGCTCGTCAGCTCACACACTGGTTTTCCTACATAGACACCATTACCTCCGGGCAGCGCCTAATGCTCGATATCATCGATAACCCTGACCAATTCCCGGCAGCTTATCGCTTCGTACTCGAGAAAACAGCTGATGTTGTTGAGGGGATGAACGTCTCGAAACACGGTACAAGCTTTAATGAGACTAGTGTAGTTCTCGCACCTTCAGAGAAGTTACGAGCCTTTGTGGATTCTCATAGAGATCACTATCGCTATGAGGAAGCTACCCAACGGCTCATTCGTAAGGGAAGTATCGAGCGCGAAGAGAAGGAAGTTCTGCTTCGACTTGCCGCCAATGGCGATGAGGTGAAAGCCATTAAGAAGGCTACCGGATTTAGCTCTCTATCGACTTATGACGCGTTTAGTAATGAACTGATGATGCTTGACCATGTCTGTCGTCGCTTTGCTTCACGACGGGATATTTTTGATCCCCAAAATTTTGAAAAAGTGGTGGCAACATTCGAGGAACCACTTAAAGCTTCTCAGGTTTTAGCTTCAGTCCTTCCCCAGCAGTCTCGCGATCTAGAACGGCGAGAACGTAGCTCTAGTTTGCCATCTGCTGAACAAGTAAGAGCTGGAAAGTTTGATGCCGAAACCTTAAAGGCTGAGCTAACCGATATTCTTAAGGATTCATCCCATCCAGAATGGCTTAATGCCGTTAATGCTCTTGGAGCTTGGTTTGGAGCCGATGCCTTAGCTCGAAGAGTGCAGTTTAAAAAGGAGATGAATCGTCGTGACTTCTCCGAACGAGAGCCGGTCATTATGACCGCAAACGACTATCTTGATTTGGAGAGTTTCAGGCTTCTTGGTAACCACTGGAATGCTTGGATAGCGAACGCGGGTTCAGATCCACAAGCTTTGCAAGCAGTAAGTAGCATACTTGAAACCGGATCGACTGAGGAGATCGCCGCTAAGGCCTTTCTCGCTTATCCACTTCTGGGAGAGGAGGGAGTATCTATTGAAGTCCAGGAAGCTGCCTACCTCATGATAGCGGAGAAGTATCTTCCAACATACGTGAGGACAGTTTTTGACCGGCGATTTCAAGAGGCTAGCGATGAGGCAAAGCAAGGATTCTTCAAATCGATCTCCCTTTGGGATCATACCGTTCCTGAGCAGGAGCGGCCTAGCGCACTATGGGCTCATCTATTTGAACTAGAACCTGCAGAGCGACTTCGCCTTCAAGGAAAGATTGTGGAGTACTTGCGTGATCCAGAGGAGTGGCGACCGGACCTGTTAGATAAGGATGACTGGGCAATACTACATCATCATATGAACAGAGAAGAATACAGGCGAGTGCATTTTGATCATTATACGGCTGGCTTCTCTTACCTTTACGGAATCGAGAATTATTCTGTGAGAGAACGAGTTGTTTCGCTCTTGGTGGAGCGATATAGAGATGACTTTCCTGATCGATTCGTTATCGAGTTGATCTTGGATAATTATGACGATCCGTCTCGTCTAAGAGCTGATGATTATTTTGAAGATTATAAGGCTCAACGCGGCCCATCAAGATACTCTGACCGTGACGATGATAGTGATCACAGAATCTTCGTAAACTCTTTTGAGAAGTGGCAGAATTACATTATCTCGATTAAATCTGGTGCTCCAGCGGGTCCTCAGGGACATGTTCGGCGCTATAACAATCTTGCGGCTGAAGAACTCCTCACCGTTTTTGATCCAGCTACAGATCGGCCGCAATCGCTTGAATCTGTTCTAGCTCTCCGCTTTCCCCGATTGGGAGATGATACTAGAGCTTCACTTGCTAACTTGGCTCGGAATCCCTTTGTGACCACGGATTCCGGTCGCAAAGAGGACGGTTGGTGGAACCACGGCTTTTACTACCAAGGCGAGGTTGGCTTTCACAGGCGCATTCGAGAGCTCGTTGGAGACGAGCTTGGTGGAGACGATGAACTTAAGAGCTTACTTTATGTTATGTACCCCTACAGTAAAACTTACTGTCTCTCCAATGAGCGCTCTCTCATAGAGCAATTCCCCCATGAACTTCCAGAGGCTAGTCACCGACAGTCATATGACAGAGGAGCGAGTAGTAATATATCGGAGGCGGTGCTTAAGCTGTTTCAGAGAGCTAGAACCCCACTAAGCGAAGAGGCTGCCGCAAGGCTTGAGGAAGCGGCACGGCTTGGAGCTGCGCGACGCCATGCGCTTGAAACAGGGCCAGTAATGGGGATAGCGGAGGAGTTGCCGCGCGCTGCTCGTATGCATTTGGCTCGAAACCATATTACTACAGTAGAACCGATTGAGCTTCCTGAGAGCTTTCGGGATTATCATCCTTACGCACGCTTCCTCATACGTTCTTACTTAAACATCTTAAAAGCTGGAACAGTCGAACGAATCGGCAAGGACCTTAAAACTCTAGGAGCTGACGAGGCACTTCGAGAGTTTTTCAGAATAACTGACCAGAATAAGGTAGGGCAACTTATTCGCGCACGACCCGAAGTTCCAAAGAACTTTCAGGATGCGTTGGGTGAGGTGGAAGACAAAGTAAAGAAAAGCGATGAATCTGAAGTTCGCATAACGATTGAGCGATCTCTCAAATGGAACCCCCGATCATTTGAGTTAGAAGGGTGTGTAAATGCCGGAAGTATGGGAGAGGTGTGGAGAGCTCGGCACAAAGATTATGAGGTCCCGATTGCTCTAAAAGTTCTCACCCCTACCAAGCTTAAGAAGATCGAAGCCAGTCTGGATGAATTAAAGAAAATGAGAGAGGCGCTCGGTTGGCATCGAGATGTCAGCCGCGAGTCAGTAATCGCTGGTGAGGTAGTAGGGAAGCTTATTGATCTGATTGAGAAAGAAGTGGACTTCCGAGTCGATTATGAAAACTGGCAGCATTGGATGAAAGGAGTAAGCACCCCGGACTTTTCTCGCCTCAAACAGGATGGGATAGTTCCGATTCCAGGAACTGAGTTTTGGACACCGCACTATTTTGGCGCAAAGAAGGAAGTTCTCGTTACAAGCCTAGTTAACGGTGTCGGTTTAAATGATGTGATGGACGACATCTCTGGGAAGGCGACTGGTCGAGAGATTGCCAAATCGCTTTGGAGTTTCCTGCGAGTTTCCTTGTTTGAGAGTGAAGATGGACGCTTCCCAATGGATTTGCATCCTGGAAACGTGATGTTACTTGTTCGAGAAATGGCTCGCTTGAATACCGCTGGTTTTCAAGCGACGAAGGTGTTGGTTGACACTGGTCAAATGGGACGTATGGAGCTCCCAACCGAGCGTCAAGCGATGATGGATTTCTTATTGAGTGCTGCTTCAGCAGAGGAGCCGATTGAGAGTCTTGTTGCTAGATTGGAGCGGATGGGAGTTGATGATAAAGGGCGTAAGGGCGAAGGCTTGCAGTTTGATCGAGTGGGTATGTCGGCACGACTCGCAGAGTTGCGAGAGTCAGATGATATATTCAATAGTCTGGGACGACTCAGCGTGGAAGCTCCGATGCATGGACTGCATTTGCCACGCTATCTCGATCCGCTAAAAGCCTTCTTAACTGCGCGCGGTGGGATTGAAAAACTAGATCCGAACTTCTCGTTTTATGCCGCATAAAAAGCTAGACAGTTGCTCTATTACTCAATTTCAATTCTATCCGAACGCAAATCGTGCGCGATGCAATAAGAGGATGTCCCGAAAACCGTTGAAATTATGAATTGAAGGTGGGTTCCACCCCCGAGATAA
>JAGRAT010000339.1 GCA_020434495.1 Bdellovibrionales bacterium
TGCAGAGCGATTTGTTCAGTATTTAAAGGATGTTCACTCGCTACACGACGGGCGCTAAATCAAAGTTCCTTCCATTTGTTAGCTCCACAAACTGAATTAAGAAATCCGCCATATCTTCCGATACTTGAGGTGTTATGCCTCGAAATGAAAAGAATAAGGACCGATATCCTTCGATATCGCTTTGCATGATTGCGAAGGATGAGGAACACTTCCTGCCAGCTACGTTGGAGTCCGTAAAAGATCTCTTCTTCGAGTTCATTTTTGTTGATACCGGCTCGACAGATAACACGATGAAGATCGCTGCACAGTATGGAGCGAAGATAATTGAGGAGCCCTGGGAAGATGATTTTTCAAAGCATCGGAATACTTCCCTAGACGCAGCTACAGGGGATTGGATCCTTGTGCTTGATGCGGATGAGATTATCCACGAATCTCAAGTTGAGTTAGTTCGAAAGCTTACGATGAAAGAGAAATGTTGTTTTCTCTTTGTGCAACGACACTACACAAACGATCAACGACTTAGCTCTTTTCAACCATGTACAGGGGAGCATCCAGAGCTCGAGAAAAACTACATCGGATTCTTCGAAAGCTCACTCTGCAGACTTTTCCCCAACGATTCGCGCATTCGTTATCGAAATCCCGTCCATGAACTGGTTGAGCCTGTAATTGCAGAGATCCCTGAATTTACCATCGTGCAATCTCCAGTTCGGCTTCATCACTACGGGCATACCCCAGAGGCAAAGGCGAAAAAGAACAAAACAAAGCTTTATACGCCCCTTGGGCAGAAAAAAACCGCGCTGCAGCCAGATACCTGGAAGGCGTACTACGAACTTGGCGTCGAGCACAATTGTAATGGTCGCCCAGAGGAAAGCGTTCACGCCTTCCAGAAAGCCGTGCAGCTCAATCCTGAATACGTTCCTACCTGGGTGAATTTTGGGTATGTACTGACTGAGCTAGGTCACTTAAAAGAGGGATTTCAAGCACTGTCCGAAGCTCTTAAGCGCGAGCCGAACAATCCAGAAGCGCACTGCAATATCGCTGTAAACTATATGCGGGAGAAGAACTTCGTAATGGCTGAAGCTCATTTAAAGAGAGCCATTAAGGTGAAACCAGACTATCTGAACGCTTACTCAAATCTAGGCGCTGCGCTGATGTCTATGAGGCGGGTTTCTGAAGCTGCCCTGGTGTTTCAGGAAGGGTATAGGAGAGCTCCTACGAACTCTCAACTCCTCCTCCGATTTGGCTTCTCGCTTCTTCAGGTTGGAATCCTTGATGAGGCAAAAACAGTTCTTGAGCGGGTCATCAAACTTGCCCCGAAGGATCCCGCAGGATGGCAAGCCATGGCCCTCACGCTAGAGCGGCTTCGGCTCCCTAAGGAAGCTGAGCTCGCCCATCAGAAAGTAAAAGAGCTTACTCAAGCTGCTCGTCAATAAGAAGTAAGAAATTCTCGCAGCGGTGCACTTTACGAAAGCAGTTTTATCGTGCCTTGAGTGATTTTCGGGGTGTGTCGACTACCTTCGTACTCCTTTTCATAAAGAAAAAGTTATGAGTTCAACCCACAAGTACTATTCGCTCCTTCTTTCGGCCATGTTCTCGATGGCACTCGGGATCTCTTCAGTGGGAAGCGCTCAGGTGAACCAACTTGACGGGACCCTGCTCAATCCGTTTAGTGATCCAGTCCCATTGGTAGCAGTTTCTCTCCTTGACCCTGGGAATGGAAACTCGATTATCGATTCTGGAGGTACTGATTCGCAGGGAAACTTTTCCCTCTTTGTTTCACCTCCAGTCACTTCGGCAACCTATACGTTACGAGTTGATGATGGTGCTTTTACCGAAGACCTCTCAGTGAATATAGATGATCTCTTAGCGGTTGATGGTATTCAGTCTGAGACATTCAACCTCACGATGTTTCCGCCAAGTGCCCCATCGGGCCGTGTGCTTGAAGTAAATGTATTTCAGGCTATTCAGGGGACCAGTAGTCCAAATACTTCATCTCCAATCTCTTCGGCTTTTGTGTTTGCTGATACGGCATCTGGTTCATCACTTGGTTCTGGATTTACAAACGCAAATGGCCTTGCGTATATCCAACTCTCGAATTCGACCGATGATACGGTACTACTTGTCGTCGATGCATTCTCCACCACAATATTTGAAACGGTTACCGTGACACCCGGAACGAGCAATGTTTCGGTGAATATCGTGGTTCCAGTTGTTGATGCGCAGATTACCGTTAATCTGCAAGATGCAAATGGGAGTCCCTTTTCCTTTAATACCGGTCAGGTGAACTCCTTTTTCCCTGATGCAAACTGTACTTCTTCCGCATTTGACCCGAGTGATCCAACAACGTCTAGTGCCTTCTACTATTCAGAACTTTCTAGTGGAGCCACCTCTGCAACTGTACAGGTTCCTGCTGGGACATACTTCTGCTCTGTCTGGGCAGGGCCCGACTTGGCCTTTGATACCAAGGAGGTCATGGTTTCCTCCAATGGAAGTGCAAGTACCACAGTTACCCAGATAGATGCCTCTCAAACAGTAACCGTTGATTTTGTTGATTCGAGTACCGGGGATCTCATCACCGCAACAGAATTTGATGTTATTCTCTTTACAGACCCATTGAGCGTTAATCTCGGCTCGCCAAGCATTTTTTTTAGCGCCGATGATACGACTACTGACGGATCAGTGGATCTCGATCTCGTTCCCAATCAGGTATATTTTGGAATAGCAGATGCTCTTGATACCTCTACAGGAATTGTTAGCCCTATCAGCTTTTACGCGACAGTGCTTTCAACAACCACTTCACTAGAGATTGAGGTTGATGTCGTCGATGCTTCGTTGCAGATCTGTTTAAATGATTCGAATGGTAATCCGATCTCTGAGGGGATTGGGTATGCGTTTTCACCAGATGGATTCACCGATACCGATTCTGGTCCCGTGCCTACTCCGACCCCTGCTTCGGAGGGAATTGTTCTTTTTGATGATACCTTTGGCTTTTACTCTGAAGGCGATCTCTCAAGTGGGTGTACTACCCTTAAGGTTCCATCGGGAGTGGAGCTTTTAGTGAGCGCAAATCCGACGTCCGGAGGGGAGCTGCTTATTACGAATAGCTTGCCAGAGCTACAGTCTGTAACCCTTAACGCCGGAGAGTCTCGAACAGTTACCTTTCAACTCTTCGAGCCAAATTTTTCCTTAACCGTATCCCCAACTGCCGGTTCGAGCGCGGCGTTGGTTCCGCTTGATAACTCCTCAGTGACCGCGTACTGCTCGGTGGAGAGAGTTGATGGGGTAGCAGCCTTTTCTTCAACTACAAGCAGCAGTGGAGTAGTGGTTGGGTTGAACGTTAAGGATAAAAAGTTGGCGAAAAAGAAGCAGGCGTCCTTCGCTGGTATCTGTGCCATCTTTGACGAGCGTAATGTCACAAACGGCACAGGGACGCAGTATTTTAGCGATCCATTTATCTTTACCCCGGATCCGAATACTGATTCAGCCTCACTCGCATTAAATTTCTCTTCGGGAAAATCCTTTTACCAGAAAAAAAGATTATCTGTCGATTCCTCGAAGCAGGTAATACTTCCGATCCCAATCGGGACGTTGACCATTCCTCAAGGTGCGATCTCGAGTCAGAACGGTGTGTACACTTTGAGCTATAATTCGCCGAGAACGCTTCCGCGGGTTAAGGGGGCGAAGTTCCTCGATTCTCTAAATATTACCCCTGAACAGAACTTAAATGCCATCAGTAAGGTCGATAAGAAGTTTAAGATATGTTTTGACTACACAGATAATGACCTCGAAGGGGGAGATCTCTCCTCTCTAAAGATCGCACATATCAATCCAGTCA
>JAGRAT010000340.1 GCA_020434495.1 Bdellovibrionales bacterium
CAGCATGAGATCTGCCGAACGTTGATAGAGCTGCAAGCTTAAGCGATCCCCGGTTACATAGAACTGCATCAGCGAGTGACAACCCTGCGGCGCTATCTTTGGGGTATCGGCTGGATTGTAGGCAACAACAAGGTGCCGTCTACTGTATGGGTCCTCTTTTAGTCTCGTTATCAGATTGCTTATCTGATCAACCTCACCATCAGGACCTTCCCACCTTCGCCAGAGCTTCCCGTATATTGGCCCTAACTCTCCGTTTTCATCGGCCCACTCATCCCAGATGGAGACCTTGTTCTCGTTAAGCCACTGAGTGTTTGTGCTCCCCTTTAAAAACCAGAGAAGCTCCACAATGATTGATCGCACATGACACTTCTTGGTGGTCACAAGAGGAAAGCCATCCTCTAAGAGAAATCGAAGCTGACGACCAAAGATGGAATATGTACCGACTCCGGTTCGATCTCTACGAAATCCCCCCTCCGATGGAGCACCGTTCTCAAGTACATCTTTCACGAGATCAAGATATTGCTGCATTTAGCGAATCCCTTCTTTCAGTATCCGTACTATCTCACCTTGGTCATGCGTCGGGGTCAAGCAGTGACCCGCCTCGCAGAGAGAGAAAAGCGGTGTTTCCACCCCCTGCTCTTTACCAGAAAATAGAGGAATTTGAGAATTCTCTTGATGTTCGGCGAGAACCGCAAGTACCGGCAATTTGGCTCGATACCCCGCAAAGCGCTCCAAAATTTCTTTTCTATGCGATCCAGCTCCAACAACGAGAAGCTCTCGGCCTTGCTCACTCTCCCAAAACGAGATAGTTGCCGTAGCACTAACCGTTGGAGCTTCTGCGAAGATGGTCGAAAAAGCCTTACGAACCGATTCGGCCTTGGTTCGAAGAGGCACTTCCAGAAAGTAAACGGAGAGCCTTAGGAGGTTCTTCATAGCAACGGCATTCCCATTAGGAAGAGGTCCATCGAAGAGTGGATACCGTTCGACTATGAGGTCGGAAGCGGAGCTATATCGATACATCCCTCGAAGCTCATTCCACAGTGAGCGATCCTGCACCCCTTGAATCTCCCGTGCAGAGAGCAGCCAACGCACTTCTCCTGTAAGCTCAAAGAGATCAATAAGTGCAGCAACTGAATAAGCATAGTCATCAAGGGTTCCCCCCTCTCCCCTTCGCTCGCCTGCACAAAAGCTTGTACAGAGTTGGTGCTGGAATATCGTATCAACAAGATAGGAACCTATTCCTCTCGCTTCCCGCGCATAAATTTCGTTACCAACCCTTAGCGCAGCTTCAACAAAGGCAGAGAGTAATAACCCGTTCCACGCAGTGAGTAGCTTCTCATCTCGATGAGGACGCGGTCTTTTAGAGCGCATCCCAAAGAGCTTTTCTCTAACCCCTACCGGAAATCTTGCGACCCAATCACTTGGATCTTTCAGATGAAAAACGATCTCCCCCTCGAAATTCCCCACCGGGGTGATCTCAAATCGGTTCGATAGGGCGTCAAACTCATCTGGAGCGAGCACCTCCTTAAGCTCTGCATAATCCCAGAGGTAATACTCCCCCTCTCTCCCGACTTCACCGGCATCCTCGGCAGCAAAGTAACCACCCGTAGAATCATCCCGCATATCACGGATAAGGTAGTGCAAGGTATCTTCGGCTACCGCCTGAAAATCCTCTCTTCCAAGTAGCTTCGCAGCTTCAAGGTAGCAAGGAACAAGCAGCGCATTGTCATAAAGCATCTTTTCGAAATGCGGCACCCGCCACTCTTCATCGGTGGAGTATCGGGCAAAGCCTCCTCCTACCTGATCGTAGATCCCCCCTGCGGCCATCCGCTCGAGGGTTAAAGAAATTGCAGATTTTATCCCTTCATCTGGTTGGTGCTCGTATGCTCGGAGCAGCATCCGCAGAAGCTGCGTTGGAGGAAACTTCGGAGCAGCCCCGAATCCACCGAATTCACTATCAACCCGCGCTAATGCCTCTGCCGTTCCTCGCTCTAGCGCACCCACGGAGTCAACGGAGAGTTCGCATTCTCTCATATACGAGTGTTGTCCCAAGGCCTCCGTTACACGTTCGGCCGAAGCAACAATCTTCGCTCGCTCTTTTAGCCAGTGAGCCTCAATCTCTTTCAACAAATAGATGAATTGGCCCTTCGGAATATACGTTCCCGCCCAAAATGGTTGCTTATCGGGAGTAAGAAAGAGACTCATTGGCCACCCTCCCCGGCCAGTCATACCAACGAGAGCATCCATATAGATCTGATCGAGATCCGGTCGCTCCTCCCTGTCCATTTTGATGGCTATAAAATGACCGTTAAGAACAGAGGCTACCTCATCGGATTCAAACGACTCCTTCTCCATTACGTGGCACCAGTAACAGGTTGAGTAGCCAACAGAGAGGAATACAGGGAGATTTAGCCGCTTCGCTTCGGCAAAGGTTTCTTCGCTCCAAGGACGCCACCACACCGGATTATCCTTGTGCTGCAGCAGGTAAGGACTGACCTCCCGTGCAAGAAGATTTTGGCTACGACTCATCGGCATTTCTCGGCAGACCGCACGCTCACTTAGTCCCGAAAATTTGAAAACTGCAGTTCTAAATCAGATGCCTGCTCTTTTAATAGTGCGATAACTTCCTGCAGGTCGTCGCGTTTCTTCCCGGTGATTCGAAGTTGCTCACCTTGAATCTGAGGTTGCACCTTAATTTTTGACCCCTTTACGAGCTTTGTGAGTTTTCTGAGCTCTTCATCCTTCAAGCCATTCTTAACTCGAACAACTTGCTTAATCATATCTCCACCGATCGGCTTTGCATCGTCAAACTCAAGTAGCTTTAGGCTTACCTGTCGCTTCGCAAGTTTTGTTTTCAATATCTCAACTACCGCCTTCAGTCGCATGTCGTCGTCAGCTAACATGGAGATCTCCAACCCATCAAGCGAGATTTCGGCTTTACTCCCCTTGAAATCGTAACGGGTCTTCATCTCTCTCGCGGTTTGATCTACGGCGTTTCTCACCTCGTGTTCATCGGCTTCACTCAAAACATCAAAAGACGGCATCCCTAGCTCTCCCTCACAAAATCGGTTACTGCATTTTGAAGAATAGGAGAATAAACGAATTCCTCGTAGAGCTCAAAACATCCCTCTCGGACCTCCCTCAGAGACTCGGCAAAAATATAAAATTTTTATATCACATCGGCTTCCTTCGCTTCTATAACCTTGAGTAATTGGACTGGGGGTCCCGGACCATCAAAAGGTTTTTGGAGTTTCAAATGAAATCGACATTCCATGGGCTCGGATGCGCCCTTCTCTTCTTTGCGGCCCTTTCTGGCTGTGTCTCTAGCAGCAACGTTACCGAGTCCACACCAGCGCTCATCTGCGATCCCGACGGGTGCCAACCCAATCAGCAGCGGGTAGATTCCAGTTGGGGGCCCATTAAACTGGATGGTGGAATTTCTATTTTCAACCTCGCGAGTATTACATCCTGGGGAGATAAAATAGCTAAAGCCGATGAAAAATCTACTAGAGAGCTAAAGAGAAAGATAGATGAGATAGAATGCGGGCCTGCTTGTGATAAAGTTATTCAATCGACTGCCTCCATATCTCTTTCACTGAATCCTGACGGGATGGACTTTGAGGCTGAGGAATGCCAAGCGGCATTCAATTCTACCGTGGAGGTGAGTGCAAGTTCTTTTTCTTGCTCCCTTGCCTACATCGAGCTTCTTGGAGAGGTGAATGGAGCTGCCGATGCCCTCGCAGAGCAATGTAAGGAGATCTCTCCAAATTGTGGTGCTGGATCGGTCGAACTCAACATGAGCTCAACAGACGAAGAGTCTCCGGTATCCTCT
>JAGRAT010000341.1 GCA_020434495.1 Bdellovibrionales bacterium
AGGTCGTTAAAGAGGGGCTTAGCGTTCGAGAGATAGAGCGGATCGTTGCTCGCAAGGTGACGCTGAAGGGAGGACAGGGACCGGTTAAGAAGGGCGGAAAAATCCCGGCGAAGTTTCGAGACCTCACCGAAGAATTACAGAAAGTGTTAGGGTCAAAAGTAGCTATTCAAGACTCAGGAAAGGGCCGTGGAAAAATACAGATAGATTACTCTTCCGCGGAGGAATTAGAGCGTATTGCGGAAGCCATCTGTTTTAGAGATTAAACACGTTGGATTGGCGGAAATCCGAGTTTTTGAACTACCTTCTCGCCTCCAAAAAATCTCATGATTTCTTATAGTAACGAACGTTGCATTTCTCTCCATAAGCGGCTAGCGTAAGCGCGCTTACTCTTAAGATTTAGTGCACTTATGGCGTTCTCGAAAGGAAGTTCAGACAACGACAAGCACACCTCGACTAGTCATCTCGGTGATGTCGGTGGGCGTTCTGGTCAAGCAGCATTTCTTGGTAGCGGATCGAAGGTCGTTGGTAAGTTGACGTTCACCGGTCCAGCCGTACTTGGTGGGCAGGTCGAAGGAGAGATCAAAGCTGAGGGGCGACTCGAAGTAGGTGAGTCCGCGGTTGTTCATGCCAAGATAGAAGGCGCTGACATTATTGTTAAGGGAACAATCGAAGGCGATGTTGTCGCAACTTCAAAGCTAGAGCTTTTTAGGTCAGGTAAGATTGTCGGTAATGTAAGCTGTGCGAGTCTTCATATTGAGGACGGCGCAGTATTTGAGGGGAGTTGTAAGATGATTAATCGAACCCCCAGTAACCGAGTAACTACTATTCAATCAAAGACCTCAGAAGCCGGCGGAGCTATAAGGTAAGCAGCCTCACCTCTGAAAAATAAAGAGGAAAAGCAGAGAGGCCTGAGTTTGTGAATTTTGTTTTTGAAGTTAGAGAGGAAGAGTGCTCGAAAGGATTTTAGCGACCTTTGACTTAGAAAAACTTGACGCAGCCATGATTCCTGTAGGAATGGTGCTGTTCTGGGCCTACTACAAGATTGCAAGCGGTGTCCTTTTTAAGCCGCTAGTTAAGCTATGCGAAGAGAGGGAGAAACTCACCGTCGGTGCCCAGCAAGGGGCTACGGACACCATTCAGGAAGCTGCCCGTTTAGAGAAAGTCTTTGAAGAGAGTATCAACGAGGCACGAAGAGATGCCGTGACTGCTCGACTCGAGCGGCTATCTCAAGCAACAAAAGAAGCTTCAAAGATCGTTGGAGAAGCTGAGTCCGAGGCAAAAAACACAACAGCGCAAGGACGTTTCGAACTTTCCCAGTTGGAAGATCGACTTCGAGGCGAGTTGGCCGGGCAGGTTGATCAATTGGCCGGAGAGCTCGCGCAGAAGATACTCGCTGGTCGTCAAAGTAGTGGGGCATCAGCTTAGGAGATCGATGTGAAGAAGAAATCAATCGCTTTAAGTCTTGCTGCAACACTTTTCGCCGCTGTAGCTACACCCGCGGTTGTGATGGCTGCTAGTGGGCATGGTCATGCACCATCCATCACAGACACTGTCCCGTTTTGGGTGAATTTCATCGTTTTCTGTGTAGTCATGGGGATTATCCTCCGCAAGCCGTTTGCCGGCTTCTGGGGCGATCGCGCTGATCAGGTTGCTTCTGCCGTTAACGCCGGTAAAGAAGCCGCTGCGGCTGCCTCGGCTCGGCTTGAAGATGCGCGAGCAAAACACGGGACGATCGACCAGGAAGTGAAAAAGCTACGAGTTCGAATCTCTCAAGAGGCCGAGACGGAGGCCGTAAGAATAGTTGAGGAAGCCAAAGCCCGTGCGGTAGCCATCAAGGGACGAGCCCAGGATGGACTCACTGCTGAGGGTGGAAACTTGGAAACTCGTCTGAGGGAGGAGCTTGCTGACCAGGTCCTTTTGAAAGCCGAGGAGATTATTCGCTCTCGGATGGATTCTCAGGTTGATCGAAAGCTTCGTGATGGAGCTCTTCGAGATGTTTCAAATCTTGTTCAGTAATTTCGAGACGGAAGTAGCAGGGGAGAGATATTCGTGAGTGATATCGGAGAGAAGATAGCGAACAAATATGCAGCAGCTCTTTTTGAGTCATTTTCAGACGATCAACTTGAACGTGTGAATGCTGCACTTGGCAACTTGGCTCAGGTCTGGAACGAAGACGAAACTATTCGATCGGTTCTCTTGAGTCCAACGGTGCTGTCTACCGAAAGAACCCAAGCCCTGCTTGAAATCGGCAAGATGGTTGCAGAATCCCATCAGGTCCAACCGGCTGACCATATCTCTCGTTTTTTAACGTTGGTCGAGGGGAACGGGAGAATTCATGGACTCCCTCTCATTGCGAAGTGTTTCTCGGGCTTGCTCAGCAAGCGACGCAGGGAACTTCAGGTGACTGTTATTTCTGCAACACCGCTTGATGATAGTGAGAAGCGGGAGATCGAGGAAAAGGTGAAGAGCGGCTCTTCATCCCTTTCAAAAATTGAGTGGCAAGTCGATGAAGCCCTCATCGGCGGCATGGTGATTCGTTGCGGCGACCGAGAGATTGATGGATCTGTTCGCGGTGCGATGAATGGCGCGAAATCAACATTACTAGCGGCGTAGCAAATTTAAATCGAAGGAGAAAGAAAACAATGAGCACAAGTGCTGAAGAGATTAGCCGAGTTCTTAAAGAGAGAATTCAGAGTTTTACTCCGTCGCAAGATATCGCGGAGACCGGAACGGTCCTATCTGTATCAGACGGGGTGGCCTTTGTTCACGGCCTACGATCTGCCTCCATGGGAGAGCTCGTCGAGATCGAAGGTGGGGTCCGCGCCATCGTTTTGAACCTCGAAGAAGACCGCGTCGGTATCGTACTCATGGGCGAAACCCGGCTTGTTGAAGAGGGCTCTACCGTTCGTCGAACTGGTGAGATCGCTAGCTGTCCGGTCGGTGAAGGAATGCTTGGCCGAGTTGTTGATGCTCTTGGAAACCCAATTGATGGTCTCGGTGAGATTGCTGGGGCTGAGCAGGGTCGAATTGAAGTCAAAGCTCCTGGTATTGTTCAGCGAAAGTCAGTACACGAGCCACTTCAAACAGGTATCAAGTCGATTGACTCCATGACCCCAGTTGGCCGCGGTCAGCGTGAGCTTATCATCGGTGACAAGAAAACCGGAAAGACCGCTATTGCGCTTGATACAATCATCAACCAGAAAGACACAGGCGTTGTTTGTATCTATGTTGCTATCGGACAAAAACGTTCTTCTGTTGTTCAGGTTGTTGAGAAACTCCGTGAGCATGATGCTCTTAAGCACACTATCGTTGTTGCTGCTACAGCATCAGAGCCCGCTCCGTTGTCGTTCCTCGCTCCGTACACTGGATGCGCTATCGGTGAATACTTCATGAACCAGGGTAAGCATGCCTTGATCGTTTATGATGACCTATCCAAGCACGCCGTGGCATACCGTGCGATGTCACTACTCCTTCGACGACCTCCGGGACGTGAAGCATACCCAGGGGATGTTTTCTACCTCCATTCCCGACTTCTTGAGCGCGCTGCAAAGCTTAGCGATGAACTCGGCGGTGGATCTCTAACAGCTCTTCCAGTAATTGAAACTCAAGAGGGTGACGTTTCTGCGTACATTCCAACAAACGTTATCTCCATTACTGACGGGCAGATCTTCCTGGAGTCAAACCTCTTTAACTCAGGTGTTCGTCCGGCAATTAACGTAGGTATCTCAGTATCAAGGGTAGGAGGTTCTGCTCAGATTAAATCGATGAAGAAAGTTTCTGGTACATTGAAATTAGACCAAGCTCAATTTAGAGAGTTAGAGGCTTTCTCAA
>JAGRAT010000342.1 GCA_020434495.1 Bdellovibrionales bacterium
TGAGCTCATCACCTATCTGTACATGGAGATTCTGAGCGAGTGAGTTTCCAATAACGACTTGGAAAGTATCGCTCGGAAGGAGATATCTTCCGGTTCTTACTGTTCCTGGAATAGTTGAAAGATTTGGCTCATGATCTGGTTCAACTCCAATCACCTGAACCCCATAGGTACGGTCTTCAGAAGAAAGGAGCGCAAAGCCATTTAGACGTACCGATTGGTCTGTGATTTCCGGAATTCCTCTCAACTGATCTTGTAGGCGGTCAATTCCTTCGAGAGCGAGATAGCTCTGTGGATCTTCATGATACCCTGACCGTTGTACCTGAAGATGTCCATCGAAGATGCTCGTAGATGCCTCAATTGCGGTCTTATAAGTGCTCTGCTGAAAGGCAATCATGAATGAGAGAACGAGACAGGCGAAGGCCACTGCCCCAGTAGTAATGAGAGTTCTTCTTCCATTCCGCCAGATATTCCGCCATGCAAGTAAGAAACCTCGATTAACAAATGAGAATTTCTTCGCTATTAATTTCCCCTGAATATCCGGAGATTCCATCCTATTGAAGCCTTGGGTTTTTAAGGTACGATATAGTAAAGAGATTTTCTGGGAGCTCTATCCCAAAAGTTATCGAGTGGTGGGTGATCTCTGTCCACTCATCTTCTTTTTCGACATTCGTCATACGCATCGTCTTAGGAAAGATCTTCCCTCCGAAATCTGCGATAGAGATCGTTTTAAACGCCTTCACGAGCTTCATCTCCTGGTCAAAAAAGAGATGTTCGAGGAGCACCTTATCATCACGAACCTTAACAATCTCCTTTCCCCAGACTACTGGGGCATCTTCCTTTGGAATCGCTAGCACCACAAAAACTTTTCGTCCTTCATGGGTCTCTTCCGGTAGGAACTGGTGATGGTAGTGCTCGATGATATCATTATCTCTCGCAAGATCATTGTAGGAAAAATCAGATCCCATCCAGCTCTGCGCCATCATACTTGAGGGGATCTTAATAACCCGATTAATCTTTGGGGAATAACTCCACATTTCGTTTGCGATCTTCAGTGATGCGGACCCGGCATCTTTCGGTGGCCCAATGAATTTGATCAGGGAGAGATCTAAACCCTTTGTCCAACTCTTCATCTTCATTGAGCGCTCCCACTCGGGCCGATGAATAGTCATGCTCGCAACCGTCTGCGAGGTCTTCTCACGCCAGTACTCTATGGCCTCTTCCACGAGCTTGGTCGCAGCAGGATCAGACAGAGGGGCATCAGCACTAGCGCTTCTCGCAATTAAAGAAAGGAAGCAGAGGACGATAAGGGACATGCGGAAAACTTTCATGGCGGCAGTATGAACCGAGAGTTCAACGAGGGCGAGGTAGCCGCCGTATTCAAGACGAATTGGCCAACATTCCATCAATATTTCAGATAGTTGGGATAACAGAGAAACTTCTAAGCACCTCTCTCCTACTCCATTCCATAACTCTGTTTAAGTGGGGAGATGAATCCGCGCCATGACAAAGCGCCGAAACGAACTAAGGAAGAGAGAGAATGGGAGCCGTAGCCGTTAGCCTCGCTCAACAACAACAACAAGTTGCCACAAGACACCTAGACCGAGAATAAGCGGAAAAAGAGATTCCTGAGACCGTAATCCCGATGTTACAAGGGTTTTGTTAGAAATCATTGTAAAGAAACGGGAGGTCTCAGGTGAAAGAATCATGTCGTGTTGTAGCGAGCCACGTCAACACTGGAACGGCAAAAAGTGCGGGGAGTTCTAGTGGGACTCAAGGGCGTGAGTTTCGCCATCCAAAGCTTTCAGTCACAGCAGAGAAGAGTGATGGGACGCCGTACGGAGGTCTTTCTCTAGCTCAATCCTTATCGAGAGTCCTCCGGATACCGTCTCGAATTGATTCTGGAATGAGCGTGCTTCATTCCTATCGTCCGTATAGGGACTCAGACCACATTCTCACCCATGTGTACAATCTGTTCATCGGTGGAAGTGCCATAGAGGACATAGGATATCTTCAGGGGAGTGAAGCAGTTTGTCGAATGCTTGGTACGAAGCGGATACCAGATCCGACGACAGCTGGAGATTTTCTGAGACGCTTTGGTCACCAGGAGCTCAGAGATTTCCAGCATGTCATTGATGAAATTCACCTGGAAGTATGGCGAAGAGCCTATGGAAGAAAGAAACAGTCAATTGCCTGCGTTGATCTGGATTCTCACATTCACGGGGTGTACGGGGAGAAAAAAGAAGGGGCGGATTTCACATACGATAAACGATATGGCTATCACCCATTGATCGTATCTCTGTCTGGAACAGGAGAGGTCCTTCGAGCGGTGAACCGCCCAGGCAATTCTT
The DNA here is from genome assembly GCA_020434495.1 of Bdellovibrionales bacterium. GTDB lineage: Bacteria > Bdellovibrionota_C > UBA2361 > UBA2361 > RFPC01 > RFPC01. The sequence goes on from JAGRAT010000342.1 coordinate 2,349, forward strand.
ACTCATCAGACGGGGCAGTAGAAGAGGTCGAAGAGCTACTTCCAATGCTTGAATCTCGTTTTCAAAAGATACTTGTTCGAGGAGACACCGCTTTTGCAGAACGAGAGCTCTATGATCTCTTAGAAGAGAATGGTCACTATTTTGCCATCTGCCAGAGCAACCACGACCTTCTTCAGTGTATTGCTGAGGAGGCGGGAGAAAAGGAGTGGAAACCGCTCAAGAGGGGTACTGCTGCTCAACCTCAAAAGAAGCGGAAACGAAAGAAAAACCTTCGAAGAGCCACTGCTCGAAAACGAGGGAAGCGAGATCTCAAGCTTCTGAAGGAAGAAGTTACCGAAGCTGTCTATCAGCCATTCCGGAGCGAGTTCGATTACCGACTCATTATGATTCGTAAACAAGTCGAGGAATCTCATCAAGGACAACTGTTCACGCACTACCGTTATCGGTTCATTCTGACCAACCTTCCAGAGCAAGTATCACCGGCTGAGGTCGTTCGGCTTACCTATGAGCGATGTGATCAGGAAAACGTTATTGAGCAACTCAAGAACGGTATCTCTGGCATGCGCATGCCCACTGGCAGTTTGGCGGCAAACGCTGCTTACCTCATCTGTGCTCGCCTCGCTCACAATCTCAAGTCTTGGCTCTGCATGCTTGCTCTTCCAAAAGAAGTCATTCGGTGGCAGTGGAAACGCTTCAGAATGGCTTATGTCTATTTCTCTGCTCGGGTCATATGGAAAGCTCGGCAGACTCTGGTAAGAGTTTCAGATGCTCATCGATTCAGTAGTCAGATTACAAGGGCTTTTGCTCGACTTCAGATCTAAATACCCATCAAAAAGCAACTCCCCTTATCCTGGTTTCCCTACCAATCCGATACTCCGTGCTCAAAACATCACCAATCGTCGACATCAACGTGATTCGATACGACTCAACGTCGGGCGTCCACAAAAAAACATCAACAAAACATGCCATACCTTGACGCTGACGATAATGAGCCACTCAGATGATACTCTTTACACAATTTTACCGACTTTTCGCTTATTCTCGGCCTAGAAAGTATCACCGGGGCGAATCAAACCCCTGAGAACTTAGCGACCGCCTTCCAAGAGCTTGGACCACTTCTCGATAAAGACAATCCACCACATTTCAAAGTTATAGAAGCGTTGACAGTTTGCGCCCAAGCGGGAATCGGGACTCGAGAGCTGAGAGAGTTTATGAACTCTGCCGCCGGAGAGCGTTACGGGGAGATCGTTCACGCAACAGTGATGAACATCACCGCATCGGAAACAGAAGTGGAAGGTCGCGGACGATTTGCAAGAAGCATGGTCACCGAGCGGGGGCAAACGGAATATCTCCGTCCCATCGACAGAACCGCAGCTCGAGTTGTTAACGCATTTGATCGGCCAGAAGAAGAAACAGCCGAAGCGCTGGTTGCAAGAGCTCCGCGAAGGCTCATACAGGTTGGTGCGGAACAGGACAGCGAGG
>JAGRAT010000343.1 GCA_020434495.1 Bdellovibrionales bacterium
TGTCTTCACAAAACTCATCGATAAGAATACTACGATCCCAACACGTAAGAGCCAGGTGTTCTCTACGGCTGCTGACAATCAGCCAGCAGTTTCGATTCATGTCCTCCAAGGAGAACGGGAGATGGCCGGCGATAATAAGACGCTTGGGCGGTTTGAGCTCGTTGGAATTCCACCGGCGCCGTGTGGTATCCCACAAATTGAAGTGACTTTTGATATCGATGGGAACGGGATTGTTCACGTTTCTGCTAAGGATCTTGGGACTGGCAAAGAGCAGTCCATTCAGATTACCGCAAGCTCTGGTCTCTCAGAGGATGAGATTGAACGTATGGTGAAGGATGCCGAGCTCCATGCAGAGGAAGATAAGGTCCGCAAGGAGAAAGTCGAGGCACGAAACAATTTGGATTCTCTTGTGTACAGTACTGAGAAGCAGATCTCCGAAATAGGGGAGAAGCTTGCCGTTGATGAACGGGGAGCAGTCGATACGGCTCTTGAAGAGGCGAAAAAGGCACTTGAAGCTGATGATCTCGACTCCATTAAGACTGCTATGGAGAAACTTACCGAAGCGGCTCATAAGGTCTCGGAGACTGTGTATCGCAAAGCGGCGGAGGAGCAACAAGCTTCTTCTGACAGTGGTAGTGGTTCTGGAGCAGGTGGTAATGGTGCTAGTGGAGGTGCTTCTGGAAAGTCGGATGATGACGATGTTGTTGATGCCGACTTTGAAGAGGTTCGGGATAGCTAGGAATTGCTGTCGCCTTCACCCCGACATCGGGGCCCCTCGGGCGGATTGACCAATACTCCGCTTTGAAAGTTCAGGTGGTTTGACGGCCTTCTCGATTAAAAAGCGAGAAGGCCTGAAGAAGACTCCAAGTAGAAATGAGGGGAGGAATGCAGCCAGGAGAATACTGTTTTGGCAAAGAAAGACTGCTACGAGCAACTCGGCATTTCGAGGCAAGCCTCTCAAGAAGAGGTAAAGAAGGCGTATCGTAAGCTCGCAATAAAATACCATCCAGATAAGAACCAGGGGGACAAGGTTGCCGAAGAGAAGTTCAAAGAGGTGACCGATGCTTACAGCATTCTCAGTAATCCCGAGAATAGAAGTCGCTATGATCAATACGGCTGGGCCGCTTTTGAGCAAGGTGGCGGGGCTGGATTTGGTGGTGACTTTTCTGGTTTTGAAGATCTCTTTGGAGATATTTTCCAGTCTTTTTTTGGTGGCGACATTAGAGGCCGAAGCCGAGGGAGCGCTGGCCACGATCTCAAGTACAATTTAGAGATTGAATTTGAAGAAGCTATCTTTGGTGTAGAACGAGAGATTTCTGTTCAGCGGAGAGAGATCTGTCTCACCTGTGAAGGTGACGGTGCAGCTCCAGGAACTTCTCGAGAGCAGTGCCAACAGTGCCGTGGACAGGGGCAAGTTGCTATGCAGCAAGGCTTCTTCACTATCGCGAGAACTTGTCCAGTTTGCCAGGGTGCTGGCGAGATCGTAAGAACCCCGTGCGAAAAGTGTAGTGGCAGTGGTCGCGAGGCTAAGGAAGCGAAGATCATGGTCAAGGTTCCTGCTGGGATAGACCACGGTCAACGGCTAAAGCTTCGTGGAGAGGGCGAACCGGGAATGAACGGTGGGCCGAGTGGTAACCTTTACGTGCAAATTATTGTTAAGGAGCATCCGATATTTGAAAGAGACGACGCGGAGCTCTTCTGCGAGATTCCTATCAATTATTCAGCGGCCGCGCTTGGCACAGAGATTGAGATTCCTACATTGGAAGGTAAGGAAACTTTAAAAGTTCCAGCAGGAACTCCTTCCGGAAAAGTTTTTACACTGCGACATAAGGGCGTTCCAGTTCTAGGAACAAATCAACGGGGAGACTTGCATGTGCGGCTTGCCGTCCATGTTCCTAAAAAACTTTCGGACCCACACCGTAAGCTGCTTGAGCAACTCCGTGCCTTAGAAGGAGATCATCCTCTTCATGAGGAGAAAAGCTTTTTTGAGAAGTTAAAAGAGAAGTTGATGTAGCAAGAGAAGTTAATGTTGCTCGTCGAATGCGTTTGAAAGCGCCTCCCCCCAGTTGATTTTTCAGCCTACTTTACCGACACTCCCGGGACATTTCGGGTAATAAAGTCGAACACTGAACTTGTGGTGGCATTTGTGAAAAGTGTCCGGTCGCCACTCAGGCAGGTTATGAGCTCGCCCGAAGAGACAATTCCAACGACGGCATCAACATCCGCTCCATTATCATCTTGAAAGGAGAGAATTGCAGGTCCACCCGAATCGCCGAAGCAGGGGTTACTTCCATCACCGTCAAAGCGGGCCGCGATGTGAGTTTGATTCACTTCTGAGACTTTCATTTCTCCACTCTGAAGAACTCCGACCGCTCCCATTTCGTCCTGACCGTATCCGAAGGTCGAGATAATATTTCCGGAGTTTACTGAACGAGAGCCGAGTATCGGTAGGGTTGGAACTCCGGTCAGCGGTTGGGAGAGTTCGATAATCGCCGCATCGTTTAGCACAACGAGAGATGAGCTATCGATATCTACATCGGGGTGGACAAGAAAACGAGAGCCGGGAATAAGCCTCCCATTCACTTCGACGGATGCGGCAATAGGATCTTCGAAAAAGCAGTGAGCTGCAGTGAGTACATAAGTCGGAGTGATCAGAGTTCCGGAGCACAGTCCAAGATCCCCAGTAGGAAGACGTAAATTTATCTGAACTACAGGTGAACCAACTTCGCTACACTCGGTTCCGTTAATGATCCGAGTCATGAGTCCAAGTTGAGAGCAAGCATTGCTACTAGGAGTGGTGTTATCTCCGTCACCACCGCCACTGGAGCATCCGGTCGAGATGATAAATGCGAAAAGTATCAGAGTGGTCAAAATCAGCTTTATTTTCATCCTCTGTTCCTACTATAAGTTCCCACTGTTCGCACCATTTTTGAGAGATTGGAGAGTATTCTCGGTCTGGAGTAGACGACTACTTGAGCTCTTTCCCATTACGAGTAACGCTACAGGTCGGTGGTGCTTCTTGTTGGGCGCTATCTGAGAGTGGGCGGCGGGAATGAGAGTCGCTCCTGAAATCGAGGATTCGAAGAATGAGCAAAGCTGAGATAGCTCCGGAAGCGAAATTTTGGAACATCATTGTCTATACTGTGTTATTCCTTGCGCTCTCGGCATGTGGCAGTGTTGATTTCTCCGGGCCAAAACGAGACACCCTAATCAAGAATCCAAACGATGTGTCGGGTGTTCCCACTGGTTTGACGGGGCTTGGTCAAGGTGACGGTGATGTAACTACCCTGAGAGCCCCGGAATTTCCTTGGCAGATGTGGAGTTCTGAGCGTGACCTTGCAGGTCAACCAATCACTAATGTGCTTATTTTGGAAGGTGACCACCTTTTCAATCAATCAAGATTTGTTGATGCACTCTCGCGCTTTCAAGAGGCGAAGAGTACGGCAGTTACCAAGTCCGAGCAGGATGCCATCATCATCCGCGAAGCGGGAACCCGTCTCGCGCTCGGAAATGCGGAGGGAACGTTACGGGTTCTTAGTAACTATTTTCGACGCTCAGGGAGGGCCGAGGAATCTGTGACCGCTCCATTTTCGCTCCTCTTTGCTTATTCATATGGGAGTCGTGGAGATGTTGAGCAGGCTCTCGCTTGGTTTTCCAGAACGAATAGACTTCATGCTGGTTCCGGTGGGTATGGAGAGGCCGCGGGAAATGGCGTACGAGCCTTGCTCCGAGTTCCTACGACTGAGGAGATTCATGCCCTAGGAGAGCGCTGGAAAACAGATAGTTTTGTAAGCCTCCTTATCGGCCAAGAGCTTCGACG
>JAGRAT010000344.1 GCA_020434495.1 Bdellovibrionales bacterium
AACTCTGGCGACGCTGAGCAATTGACGAGACAAAAATCCGAGATTTTTTCTCTCGATGTTCCACAATCGATCTTCAAGAGATCGTTGTAACTTCAAAAAGTCAAACATATCCACGGCACTATAGCAGCCGAGAGGACCTACGAGAAATGCCTAGATTCGTTGAAGGAATTTAGCCGTGGTCTCTAAAGGAAAGGCATTTTGGAGACGATTCTTGCTGCTGGTTGAATAATCAAAAAGTTGTACCCCGCCATGGTTTCATCTCGTCTTACAGTGAGCTTGGCTGAGCGTCGTATTGAGAAAGCGCTTGGGCACGTCTCTGACTTCTGGATTCCTGTTAATGATCTTCTCTTGTCCGAGATTCGGTCTGAGGTTGCAGAAGCAACTGATGAAGCGGTTGTCCCGGAAATTATCGCCAAGCTCAAGGGAGATTTCTCTCTGTTTTTTCACTCCCTAAGGAAGCTAGCCGGTCTTATTCGAGAGTCCGATGGCGAGGTGGAAACAAAGAATCCCATCTCACTCCTTGAAGAGGGAGGACTGCAGGCATTAAAAGCTATCTTTTCCTCAGATGAAAACATTTCTCGATTGAGTTTTGATTCAGGTTCTGATGCGCAGCTTGCTCGGTTTCATGAGGTGCTGGTCAGTGCTGCTAGTTCCGTATCGCTCGCTGAAAGTTACGGTATAGACAAAGATGCTGCGTATTCAGCTTCAGTTATCCGACAACTTGGATTGACCCTTATCGCTTGGAACTATCCCGGAATATATCAAGAGGTTGTCTCCACTCTTGGCCGGAGCTCCAGTTTGGAAGAGCAACTCTCTCGGCGCCTTGGATTTTCCCCGCAACTCCTTGCAATACGTTTGTTCCAACTGTGGGGCTTTGAGCCGAGTTTTGCGACCATTCATGGACTCTATGATCCCGCAATGAAGGGAGAAGAGGAGTTAAAAGAGGCGATGGCGGATACGCTCGTTGAGTTATGCCGGGTGGGGGAAACCTTGGCGCGAGCGCATCATCCGGAACTCTATCCGAGTGCTCGCTCAGATTTTGAAGAGGCGAGTCAGATCATAACCGCGAGGCTCGGACCGAAGGGTCTTCGGATCATTCAGGAAAAAGTAGAAGAGCTCATGGAGACCTACTACACCTTTATGCCAGAGGTGTACGACTATGGCCTCGAGAATTTGTACGAATTACCTGAAGAAGTTCAGGCAGCTGTTGCTCCTGGAGAAATCGAGCGTAATCCCTTCCTTGCCTGTTGTACGCCAGAAGTTGGTAGGGCGATTCGACGATTGTACACCCACATCGACGGTGGAATGGACCCAGCCGTCACCACTCGAGTGTTAGTAGATGATGTTATCCCAATTGGCAAGTTTAGTGGCGGATGCGTTTACACGGCGGACCCAAGCATTATGATGCTTATGCCACAGTTTCCTTTTGGAAAGCTCAAGCTCAGAAAGCTCGAAGGGGTTGATTACTCAGTGGTACTCTCGAACGCAGATATGGTTTCCCTAGCGTTTCAAGATGCTGAACCTGTTGTCGAGTATAAAGTCACCGAGGATGGTCAAGTGATGACAGCGGTTGCTGGAATGTTCGGAGGAACTCAGCGAGTGGGGGTGCTCTATCTAGAGATTCCAGAGATGGTCTCTGATTTTGTGAAAGATGAGCAAGTTCTCCACTTTCAAGCGATGCGCTACGCCTTGGTTGAATGCTTGCGCCTTATGTAATCCCTAATGTCCCGCGAGAATATCCGTTAGACCTACAAGGACTCCAGGAGTCAATGCACTGCCGTTTTGGACGAGGTATGACGGGATGACTATCTCTTCTCCGGCGTTCAGTTGTGAAGCGATATGCTTCCCATTTACTCCAGCGATGCGACTTGCATTGTCTGGTTGGAAAGTATACCAGAGTGATATGAGGGTGAGCGTCTCCTGGCTGGAGACCACACGGTGGAGTACGTCTTTCCGAGAGTTTCTATCCGCATCAGCGATCTGTTGACCTTCCATTAACGCTTCAACTTCTCCCTTAAAGTTTGGACTTGGTGCTTCATCTATCTCCGGAGAGACTGGCGTCCGGGTAGAATTCTGATCGGAGATTGTTTGGGTCGTCCGCTGCTCCTCTTCTTTCACTCGCTGCCTTACCTGCCGCCTTAAAGAAACGGTAAATTCCCGCTGAATCGCTTCTGGTCCAAGTACCACCCAAGTCGCCTCACTCTGTTTGAGCTTGAAAAGCTCATCCGGTGAAAGATAGTAAAACTCGACCTCTCCATTTCCAGTTGATGAACTGGTAACGCGAACGGCATCTGGAATGCCACGCTTCGAGAGGAAGCCTGCTATCGAAGTGCTCTCCTGTTTTAGTAAAGCGACAATCTGGTTTGGAGCGAGAAACTCGTTCTCTTCACTGAGGGCCAGAGGTTCACTACCTTCCACCGCTTTCAGCATGCTCTGAAGCTCAGAGTCCTGTGTGAAAGTGCAGCTTCCGAGAGACAATGCGGTGATGCAGAGAGAAATTATCCAGAAAAGCTTAACTTGAGAGTAGACGAGAAATGGCTTGCTATGCATCTGATGCAGCTCCTTTAGCTCTCTTCCGAGAGTCTATTTCTCGGATAGAGCTTGCCGGGCAGGCCGTAGAACTCGCGGTTGTTGCAGATAGGCTCGTAAAACGAAACTCCCGTTCGAATCTGAGTAGCGAGCTCCTTTAATTGCCTCTCCCCTGGATTTGTTGGGTCGGCAACAGAATCAAGACTTGTTTGTACCGAGTTGGTGATCAATCCCGATTCAGTATCCGCTGAAAATGTTACTTCAAACTTTCCACGGTCGATGATGTTTATGTGCTTTCCTGGGGAATCGAAAGAATTCTTCTGGTAGTTAGTTGTGGTTAGGAGAGTTGCTAAGGCGTGCTCAAGCTTTTGCTTATGCTCATCGTCAAGTTCATCAAGTTTTTGAAAAGTCGGGATATACCGCCCTCCTTTGATGACGCCACATTCAATAAACAGTGAGCCGTCGCTTGCAAGCTTGTACTGCTCGAAATCGGTTCCAGAAAGAGCAGTTCGGCTCAATAAGAGAGAAAGTTCCTTTACCTGCACCGCTTCTACCGGGGAGAGGTTTGTGGTGCTACATCCAGGAAGTATCAAGAGAGCAGAGGCGGCGAGAGTAGTGAGTAGCCCAGCAAAAGTTTTCGCCATGAGTCGAAGTTTCATATTATTCGATACGATCACAACTGCCTCCCAAGTACAAACTTGAGAGTAGACATTACCGTGGGGAAACTAAAGGTGAAACCCTCCTCAAGGAGCCGGTGGGGGAGAGCTTTTACGCTTGCGAGAAGGAGCTCTTCCGCCATCTCTCCAAACGCCAAGTTTAGGGCAAATTCTGGGACTGGAATGACAGTAGGGCGTCTGACTACTGTTCCAAGGGCTTTCGTAAAAGTGGCATTGGTTAGTGGTTCTGGGCAGGTCAAATTGTACGCCCCTTCAGAGCGCTCCTGTTCAAGGAGAAACTGAATGGCGTAAATAAGGTCGTCTATTCCAATGCAGCTCATCCACTGAGCTCCTGATCCGAGCGGTCCCGCAACTCCAGCAGAAAAAGCTGGGAGCATCTTCCTCAGCGCACCACCCTCAGGGGTGAGCACAATTCCGATCCTTGGAATTACGGTTCGTATTCCGAGCTCCGAAGCCTTTGCCGCTTCTTCCTCCCACTCTTTTGCCACCTGCGATACGAACATATTCCCTGCTGAGGAGCTCTCTGATAGCTCCTCAGCTCCTCTATCGCCATAGTAGCCAGTCGCTGAAGCGGAGATGAAAGTTTTTGGTTTATCAGAGACCTTTCTAA
>JAGRAT010000345.1 GCA_020434495.1 Bdellovibrionales bacterium
TAACCAACTCCGCAGCTCCCTCCTCTGCAAGGTTCGAGAGCAAATCAACGGTGGAAATAAAGGATGCAAAATCTTTTGCGGCAACTTTCGGAAGAGAGAACTGAAGAATCTTCTCTCGAGCTCCTGCCGGAATTGGCAACTCAGAGAGGAGTCGCATAACCTCTTCCTCTCCAATCTTTTCCATCTTATCTATAATCGCGATTACTTTCTGGACTGTGGCATCATCAAGGCCAAGCCCCTGGTAGTATCCGATGAGAAGCTTTCGGTTGTTGAGCTTTATGATCGGCGTGCCGACTCCAAGCTCCTTTAACACCTTAGTAAGAACAGAAACCACCTCGGCATCACAAGCAAGGGGCAACATGTCACGGGCCACGATATCGATATCGAACTGGTAGAACTCTCTAAATCTCCCCTTTTGCGGACGCTCTCCTCTCCATACTTTCTGAAGCTGATAGCGCTTAAACGGAAAAACGAGATCATTAAAATGGGCAGCTACATAGCGTGCAAAAGGCACAGTGAGATCGAAATGCAAGCCGAGCTCAGCCTCTTCGCCCTCTTCAGCGGCAAGTCGGTGAAGCGCATAGATCTCTTTGTCGACCTCTCCCTTAGAGGTCAGGGTCTCTATCAGCTCAACTGCTGGAGTTTCAATCGGAACAAAACCGTGAGATTCATAGATCTTACGAACCTTTTCGATGATCTCCTGCTCTAGCAACCGCTCCTGCGGAAGCCACTCCGGAAATCCAGAGATCCCTTTTGCTTTTGCCATGAACTCCTACCTTTAGAGTAATTCGAGTCTCTATACCGACACCCCGCGAAGAGAGGGTAAAACATCGCCAAGAGAATCGGAAGTCTGCTCCCTTTTAAAGTAAAAACAACGCGTCTCTCAAACAGGAGGCTGTCTATTCGGTTATTTCATAAAGAATTGGTGAAACCGCCTTCAGCTGAGCCATCGGAGAAGGAAGAGAACGCTTCCAAAAACGCTTCTCCCCATCGGTCCAAACGAGGTAGTTCGGGCAGACCGCCTCTGTGCAGACGAGAGCAGAAGAAAGATGCGCTATCCGCTTCTTCCGCTCTTGATAGTTAATGCCGTGCGACCAAAGCCACCCATCATATCCTACGTAAAGTGTTCTTCCGGTAAGGATAGCAGCACCATTGTGATCAGGCGCTGCGAGGAGAATTGCATCCTTTGGCAGTTGCTCTCTCATTTTCAGTGCATCACTTACCCGTTGCGCGCTGAAGATCTCAGACCTTGGAGCTTCTTCAACAATTTTCCCCACCTCATAAGCCGAAGGGATACAGAGTAAGGGAGGGAGAAGAAGTACGTACCCCCTCATCTGGCGATATGAAGTAGCGAGTATCGACAAAAGAATGATGTACAAACCGACAAAGAATTTAATCTGGTCCCATTCCCACACGGATACCCGCACAGTCCAGGCAAACGCTACCAGCAAGAGAAGAATAATCATCTGCCGATGCGCCTGAGATCCAATCCAGATAAGCGCGATGGCAATCAGAAGTGGCCAGATGCTTTGAAAAACTAATGAGTAAAAGAGGTCACCCGAAACAATAGCATCTGGAAAAAACCCATGACCGCCGAGCTTCATAATGGACTGTTTGCCAAGGAGGAACGGTAGAGCATGAAGCGAGAGAAGCGCGTAACCGACAAATAGCGAGGTCTGCTTTAAACGATCTTTAAAGGCAGCTCCGTCATAAACCACATACACGAGTAAGTTAAGAAATATAAAGACTCCAACAATGAAGCATATATGGGTATGAACCAACGGCGAGAGACCAAGGAGAAACCCGGCAATGAGAAGATACGGTCGTCGTTCTTCTCGTGACTGATGCCAGTGAAAGAAGAGTTGTAAAATCACTGAGGCAACGGCTGCCCCAAATACCCCGCTGCGCTGTGGAACCCAGATAGTGGTGAGAAAGGAGGTAAAGCTCAGGCCACTTCCAATCATGGTACCTGAATTCTCTCCGAGCGAAGAGAAGGTGCCTCCTGCAAGAAGGAGAAGCCAAGGGATAAACGTATTCGAGTCTCCATCAACTGCCTGATAAAAAACCTCCCATAAGAGCACCCACTGCACGAGAAAAATCACGGAGAGGAAGTAATAAGATGGCGACCAGAACCAAAGACTCGCGGACCAGAGGTTTATAAAGAACGGATAAGAAAGGGGCTGACCGGCATAGAAAAACTGTTCGGGTGGAAAGGCATCAGCAAGTGCAAAACTTGAAATCATGCCAAAGTGAAAGGGAAAATCTCCATAGGCATTCTTCCACGGAGTGACGATACTTCCCGAAAGACTATCAAAGAGAGTCATTCCAATAATGATCTGCACCAAGGACCAGAGCACATGATTCCACGTGTTTGGGAGATGAATAACGAAGAGATCTCTGTAGTACTCTCGTCGTCCAGACCCAAGAGTGAGGAGGTACGGCGCATAACAAGCAAGCCACCACGGCACACCGAGACACTTGAGAAGAAGCAGTAGTGCAAGGTAGGTTAGCAACCCAGAGGTGTATTCCACGGCAAAACCGTTTGGCCGTCCTTCCTTCGTCGATACGATAAATGTAACGACAGCCCGTCCTAACGCCCATTGACAGAAGACGTGCAGCGCTAAGCTCAAAAACCCAATCGTTGAAAAAATAAAGTCCATTCCCCCTCGTTAGCAGCAAGGTGCCAGACCTCGTTCTTGGGCGAAACCATTGAAAAGCTATTTCGCATCCTATAGCGTTCTCTAGAGCTTCTCACCAAAACCAATGGCACTTCGTGCCATTATTTTTGAGGATCGCTTTATATATGAAACTCTACCTCGTTCGACACGGTGAAACCGTACAAAATCGCGCAAATGTTATTCAGGGGCAGCAGCCAGGAGAGCTCTCTCCCCTCGGGCTCCAGCAGCGAGAGCGGCTTGCTGAACGACTCCGCACCCTTCACTTTGACGCCATTTACAGCAGTGATCTCAAACGAACTCGGGACACCCTAGAACCCTACCTTACCGCTGTGGGAGAACCCGTAGTCACCTATAGCGAGCTTATCCGAGAACGAGCCTTCGGTGATCTTGAGGGGTTTCCAGGAGAGAAGTATGTAGAATTGCTTCACCAGGCGGGCATGTCACGTGTCGAATATCGACCACCAAATGGCGAAAACTTTCATGATCTGAAAGCGCGCACCGATTCTTTCGTGAAAAGTATTCAAGAACAACATCGGGGGGAGAGCATTTTGCTCATGACCCACGGCGGCACAATCCGAACACTGTTAGCATTTCTCCTCAATCGCTCGGTCGAGGATCTCCTCGCCATGGAGATTCGTAATACTTCAATAAGCACAGTTTTTCTTGATAGTGAATTCTCCCTCCAGGAGCATACACTAAATGATCACGCCCATCTTGAAGGACTCGAAGCACCGGGCGCTCATTCTGGTGGCGTAGACATCATGAAGGGAACACCAACTTAGGAGTTCTTTTCACGGGATTCTTTTCACAATGAGATTTGTAACATCATGCTAGACCTTACTCCCTTTCTTCGGACGTATTCGTGGTTCCGTTCCAGCACACTCGACAAACAAGATCCAACGACAACTCAACTCAGCACCCTGTTGAAACTCACCTCAAAGGCCACGAACACCACCTTTGGTCGAGATCACTCATTCTCGGCTATTCGTTCAGTTGAAGACTTTCAGCGCCAAGTGCCATTACGCAAATACGAAGATTTCTGGGAACAGTACTGGAAGCCAGTGTTTCCAGTACTTCAAGATTGTACTTGGCCAGGACTTGTTCCCTACTTTCCAGTGAGTTCCGGAACGAGT
>JAGRAT010000346.1 GCA_020434495.1 Bdellovibrionales bacterium
TCCTTGCGCAACAATGGTAAAAGTTCGCGCTGAAATCCCAACAACTCGGAAGAACTCTTTAAGATCACGAAGACGACAAGGGGTACGGTTTAGGAAGAACTCGGCCTCTCCGCTTCGATACAACCGCCGAGTCACCTGAACTTCACTAACTCCCTTCAACCAACCGAATTTTTGGTTGAGAACTTGCTCGGAAACAAGAGGATTATGAGCCTGCTCCTGCTCATCATCGATCTCTTCCTCGTGAGATTCCTCAAAACTCTCTCCACCCTCAATGACACGAAGCTTAGGAGGAGATGAGCGAAGCGGAACGGAATTCTCCCCTTCTTCTTTCTCAGGATCAGCTGCAACGTGCTGATGAACGACTACCGTTTCCTCATCTTCGGTTGTAACCACCTCTTCCAGCTCACTCTCAAGCTCTGCAGACGGTGCCGGCTTCTCCGCATCTTCTTGTAACTTCTTTAACTTCGAAGCGACTTCCTGAATCTGAGCATCAGCTTCCTCAAGCTGCGCCTCTAATTCTCCTTCCTTGCTAGAGGCAACAATATCGTTATACAAGCTGTCAGATTCGGATGAGATCGTAAGAGAGACTTCTGCTAAGCCCAGAGGCCTAAGCTTGTCAGTTCCATTAAAAATAACATCTTCGAGTAGTCCACCGCGCAAACTCCGGGCATTGGTCTCGCCAAGCACCCATCTCAAGGCATCTACAATATTAGACTTTCCACACCCATTTGGACCGACGACACCTGTCACCCCGCCCTTTAATGGCAGGATAAGTCGCTCCATAAACGACTTAAACCCAAAGATTTCTAAGCGAGAGACCTGCATAACTGCCTTTAATCATTAACAATGTGCTGCAATTACCGATGGGGATAGAACCACGTTTACAAGGACGCACCTTACCCTAACACTACATGAATACCGAGAAGAAAGGGAAACTTCAACCGAATTAAAATAAGCTCCGGATTTTGCAGATTCCCCGCCTTCTACACCCTCCGAAATTCCCCACTTTTGCGATGGCCTTCGAATTGCTGGCAATATCCCTGGATGACTTGCTCTCGCACACTCGACACCGCCGACTTACTCTCCATACAAAAGCCTGCTCAGTATCTCGGTGGAGAACGAGGGTCGGTTGTTAAAAACGAACAGGAAGTAAGCCTGCGTATTTGCCTCGCCTTCCCTGACACCTATGAAGTCGGCATGTCGCACACCGGTTATCAGATCCTTTACCACCTCATCAATAAAGAGGAACGATACTGGGCGGAGCGTGCATACTCTCCACTTCCGGATATGGAAGAGCTCCTTCGCAGAAAAGGGATTCCCCTTACCTCCCTTGAATCGAAGCGCCCGCTTTCGAAGTTTGACATCGTCGGATTCAGCTTGCAGTACGAGCTGTGCATGTCTGGAATCCTCCAAATGCTTGATCTCGGCGGGATTCCCCTAATGCAAAACGAGCGGGGAGAGCACGACCCGCTCATTATAGGGGGTGGTCCAGTGGCATACCATCCAGAGCCGTTTGCTGACTTCTTCGACTGCTTTCTCGTGGGAGATGGAGAAGAACTCGTTCCGGAGTTTTTGGAGAGCTTTAGCAAACTACGAGGAACATGCCGAGAAGAAAAACTTCGAGAACTTGCAAAGATACAGGGTGTGTATGTTCCAAGCCTCTTTGCACCGAACTATTCCGAAACTGGGGCATTTTCTGGTCTGACCCCTCTTCTAGAGGATTATACAGAGGTGAAACGCAGGGTGATTGCTTCGCTGGAGGAATCGCCTTTTCCAAAGACTCCAATAGTGCCCAACATCAAAGCCGTTCATGATCGATTGGCAGTCGAGGTAATGCGTGGATGCGTTCGCGGTTGTCGGTTCTGCCAAGCTGGGTATCTGTATCGGCCACAGAGAGAACGAGCACCAGAGGAAATTCGAGATATCGTTAGGAATTCACTTCAGGAAACAGGATTTGAAGAGCTTTCGCTGCTCTCCCTCAGCACGGCGGACTACTGTAGCATCCTTCCCCTTCTATCAATATTGAAGGAGGAGTTTGCGGAGAAAGATAAACTCGCAATCTCATTTCCTTCAACTCGAGTCGACGCGCTCACTCCAGAGCTATTGCAGGAGGTTCAACCCGTAAGACGGACTGGATTTACCATGGCTCCCGAGGCTGGCACCCAGAGATTGCGTGATGTCATCAACAAGGGCGTGACTGATCAACAGATACTCGATACATGCAAAAATGTTTTTACCCTCGGTTGGTCGAGCGTCAAACTCTACTTTATGATCGGGCTCCCAACTGAAACTGATGAAGATTTAATGGGAATAGTTGATATTGCTAGTCGCGTGAAGGCCACTGCCGGCAGAGGACAGCAGGTCACTATTAGCATTTCTACCCACGTCCCTAAGCCACACACTCCATTTCAATTTGCAGAACAGATTACCGAAGGGGAAACGATTCGACGGCAACAGCTCCTCTTTCGAGAGCTCCGAAAGAGAAAGATCTTCTACCGCTATCACGACGCGAAGGCGAGCTTTTTAGAAGGAGTCTTTGCAAGAGGAGATCGGAAACTCGGCCAAGTTATCCTACATGCCTATCAACTCGGCACTCGACAAGACGGCTGGATGGAAGAGCTCCAATATGATCAGTGGATGGAAGCCTTTGACACCTGCGGAGTTGAGCCCCACCACTATCTTCATGAAATCCCTACGAATGCTCCCCTACCTTGGGATCATATCAGTTGCGATATTCCAAAGCGCTGGTTCGTAAAAGAGTGGAAAAGAGCGGAAAGTTTTCGGACCACTCCAGATTGTCTTACCGCCACCTGCTCTACCTGTGGAGCCTGCGATTATGACGGGGTTCGAAACGTACTATTCGATCGCAATCGAAGCGAAGGGAGGCTTGCCATTGTCTCCCCACCATGGACCCCTATCATATCTGCTCGAAAGGGCGGAGCCACCAACGAAGAACTCATTCAGCTTTTGCAACCAGTGCATGCTCCAGAACGTGAAAATAAGCGATCCGGCAAACGAAATACCACCTACCACCTTCGAGAGTACCTAAAGACTGAAGATGATGGAGAGCGAAGCAAGACCCCATCTACATCATCCGCCGCCTTTCGCTTGCGACTTACCTACACCAAGCTTGGTGATAATCGCTTCCATGGCCACTTGGAACTTGCAACTATGCTCTTTCGGGCAACCCGACGTGCAAACCTTCCGGTTTCGTTCTCTCAGGGATTTACTCCCCGCCCTCGCTTTGCTTTCGGCTCGCCTCTGCAATTAGGGGTAGAAAGCCTCTGCGAACAGGTTGATCTGTACTTTTCTGAAGTCGTCCTCCCTCACTCCGTTCGTACCTGTTTAAACGAAGAACTCCAAGAAGGGCTTCAGATTGTTGAGGTTAGGGAACTTCCATTTCATTCGCCCCCTATTCAAGCGATACCAACTATAGCTGAATTTTGTGCTTCCGCCTTAGACAGCTGTATTCATGAAAGTGTTCTTGATGATTGGTCCTCAAAGAGCGTTGAGCGGCGAAGAAAAAATAAATCAACCGCAGTGCCGCTATCCGATTTTGTAAGCAAGGTGAGTTTGGAGCGTGGCACTCTTCGGTTTCGACTTCAAAGTCGATCAGACGGAACCTCCCTTAAACCATTGGAGGTTGTAAGCTCAATTACAGGAGAAGATCCATTTCAATTCCTTGTTCGCAAAAACTCTATAGAACCAATATGCTTTCCGCAGCCGACTTCGAAATTATAGAGCGCTTCTCGAAAGTTATTGCCGCGAAGCGGTGATAACTTTTAGCGCTCGTCTGCCGTAGGACAGA
>JAGRAT010000347.1 GCA_020434495.1 Bdellovibrionales bacterium
AGTCGTTGTTGATTCGGCTGGTATGGTTTTCCGAGAATGTTCTCGTATACCCAGGGGATGTAAGTGCACATCGAGGCAAATGCCACGAGGAAAATGTCTACCAAGGCCTGTAATCCCAGAAAATGAGTGTGGACGGATCGATGCCAGTGAACCCAAGGAAAGAAGATATGGGAGGGAATGAGTACCAGTAGCCATACCAGTAAGACGGAAAAGTAAGGGGGGATCTCTTCAAGCCACTTCCTACTTGCGAGTACTGTTGCAGTCAGCACAGCACCCTGGAAGATGTACCGAAAATTCCCTTCGTCAAAAAAAGTACTTGGGAAGGACCCCACGGAGAAGGCGATGAGTGCTGCCTCTGGCCCTGCCGCAAGCGCCGCGAAAAGTACGAAGAAGTGGCTGACGGAGAGGGGGAAATTTGTGGCAATGCTCGCCTCGAGCGAGTAGCTCGCAAGTGAGAGGAAGCCGAGAATCAACCCGGTTACAAGATGACGGTGACGTAAGTACATGTTCTCTACAAAACCGTGAGAAACCAACTGCTTTAACTTGGAAGCTGGCGAGCGCTACTTCTGCCCTGTGCTCAGAATCCCGCTTGGCAGGTGTTGTTTATTTTCTCCCCAGAGCGCTCTCCCGCTGATACCGATGAGCTACTCGGGTGCAACCACACTTAAAGTCTCCCTCAAAGGCGAACAAATCTCTTTGAGTGAGACTTTAGAAACCTACAAACAATAGGATGCAGAAGATTCTCTGAGGACTCAGCTTGCTCTCTGGGTTGTGCCCTCGTGACCCCCCCCAATAGAGGGGGAGAGGGAAAATGCCACGCCGTTTCTGTCAAACGGGGTTACAATTTAACTTTTGAAGACAAAGTAGGGAATGGCTCATCTTGCTATGTATGTGATATTTGATCACAACAGTCTGGCTTTTATCTTTCGGGGATTACCGATGAAAACACATTTTGCGCGACGTCTATCTGTTTTTGTGGTCGTTTTGGCTGCATTCGCCCTTCTCGTTATGCCGGTGCAAGCTCAAGATCAGCTTCCTCGCGACAATGGGATTTCTACTTATCACTCTGGCCCGCACTACCGGGAATCGGAATCACACCCACTTCGCGTCTTGGGATACGTGCTTCATCCGATTGGTTGGGTCGCAAGAGAGGTGATTTTTCGACCTCTCAGCTATTTTGCCTCTTCGAGTGAGACTCGGCGAAGTGTAATGGGGTATCGAGACCCATTCGACTATCGACAGCCAGAGTGCTTCTCCTCGGACCACACTTCTCCAGACTGCCGAAGTGTTCTCCCGTATAACTATGATGCTGCTGCCCCAGAGGCCACAGAGGTGGTGATGGAGCAGGTGGTTGAGCCGGTACGTCAGGTGTATTTCCCCGATGTGAACTTTGATTTCGACAAGAGTCACTTAAGCGATCTCGGGAAAGGCCGGGCGTATCAGATTGCTGAACTGTTGAAGGGAGAATCTGGTGTTCATGTCGTTCTTGAAGGGCATACAGATTTTATCGGCTCCGAAGGGTACAACGAGAAGCTTGGAACGAAGAGAGCTGAGGCGGTGCGGACTGAGCTTGTTGCTCTGGGTGTTCCTGCCGATAGGCTTTCAACGGTTACTTTCGGAAAATCACAACCGCTACTCGCTCAGGAAACTGATTGGGCGAGAGCTGTGAACCGAAGAGTTGAGATTCATGTTGATGAAGCTACTGCTGGTGCAGTAGATGCAGCAGCTGCAAACTAAATACACGTGTGAGTAGTTGTTAGGAAAAAGGCGCGAGATAGAAATATCTGCGCCTTTTTTTTATTCCTTCCTTTTTATTCTTTCCCTGGGCTAGTTTTCCTTGACTACTTTTCCCTCTAGGCGGAATCGGTTCGGTTTTTTTGGTTCAACGACCCCGAGCCATTCGAGTGCTGCTCGAACCGGGGATCTGGAATTCTGTCTCTGTTCAATCATTTGGCGTAGGAGTTGAGTTTCCGAAAGAAGCAGCACCTGGTCACGCTCAGCCTTCTCTTCGAGCTTTTCGACTCTGGTTCGTAGCCAGTCGCGCTCTCTGGTGATCTCCTCAATGCGTTCCTCTCTGAGCTCTATAATCTTTTCATTTACCTCATTTATCCGTTCAAGTTTTTCAACCGTCTTCTCAAGATAGGAGGTGTCGGCGTTGGCAGTTTGCGTTTCGTCAACTTGAGTTACTCCCGCTCTTTCATCGGGAGCTTTTGGCGAGCTCGCAAGTGGTTCGCTTCTTGGCGCCTCCCTTTTCAGCGGTTCCTCAGTGGCAACAGCTGCTGTATTTCCAATCTGAACTGAATCTGCAATTGAAGGCTCCTGTCTCAATGGAGCTTTCGGGTGTGTTTGTTTGGCCGTGTTCATCGCATGAGCACTGCCAGTTGGGTTTCCTGTATTGGTACGACTGGCTGAGGCGATCGGGCTATTCTGAGGTTCTGAGTAAAAGCTGGAGGGACTGTGATTGGGAATAATCTCGGTTTGAGTCGGACGTAGGTGAACCACCTTTTCAGTATTGCTGCTAGGAGCAGCCAAGTTAGAACGGTCGAAGCCAGCTCTGGAGGTTTGAAAAATTGCCGCTTCTTTTTTTGGAGAGCTTTTTACGTTTGTCGCGTGAGGTCTTAACTTTTCAGCGCTTGTCCCAAAAACCTTTTTCAGCTCCTCGGTGCAGTAGAGTCTGAGTCCATCAGACTCTTTTTCAATTGTTAGGTAGCCAGCCTCCGCAAATCGAGCCAGCGTTTTAGCGGATACCCCGCAGGCATTCATCGCCTCAGATTCAGAGATGTAATTTGAGAATCCCATTCGATCTCTCCATGTGACACTGGATTTGAGTCTAGCCTACCGGCTTGCGGTCGCCAATGCACCACTGTTCGGTTGATCAAGATGAGTAATTCTCGGAGACTCTCCTAACGAAGCGATTGAGGGTTAGCGCTTGGCTCTCTTGGCGATTGAGTAGTCTGCTCGGAAGGCGAGGCCAAAGGTAAATAGGGCCGAAGCGGCAATATGATGCTCAAGACCCGGCCATCTGGCGGTCTGATAGGTCAGGTAGATGCCAAGTAACATGTAGGCCCACTGTTTAATGAACGGCATTTGGCAAACCTCTGGTTATACTGCATCCCGCAAACGAAATTTCCGGTCTTGCTCTGATCGGAGGGGATGAAAGGGGACCTTAGAGCCTGGGGCTCGATTCCCAAGAAAATGAAAATATGGTGATTACTGGGAGTTACGAATCGAAACACCACTAGTCGGAAAAAGTGTGCAACATGCTTCAGAAAAAATTTATAACTTCTTCTAGCGAGTCCAGAGAGATATGTAGAAATTCTGCGATGTGTGTCAGGAAATTTTCGTAGGGAAACTTTCAGCATGGTGCGAGTAAAAAGAGGAAAAGCAGGAAATTCAATAACTAAGACCTTTTTGACCTGGCTTGAGGAGAGTGGCACAGGAGAGGAGGAAACTCTCTTAGTGCTCAAGGAGTCTCAACGAGCGCTTATGCAGGCCATTTCATCAACTGTAGGAGAGGCGAAGAGTCTAACCTATCGTTTTGAGGAAGGTTGGCTGGTTCGGCTTTTCCCCGAGGGGGAGGACCAATTCTCTCTTCAGTTCCTGGACGAAGATGGCGGTCAGAGCGATTCAACAGTTACTAAGCTCTATGAGCTCTATTTTCCTGATCTTTCTGAGACCGAAAGCGAAGTGCAGTATCATGGGAGACTCCTTGAGGGGTTGGATCACTTTGTCGATGGCTTGGCCACTGGAGAGCTCGTCGAGCTCAGTAAGTAGGCACCCCTGAAATTCTGTTTATACCA
>JAGRAT010000348.1 GCA_020434495.1 Bdellovibrionales bacterium
TTCACCGTGGACATACATCTCAAGGGTCTCATCATCAAGATGTTCCATTGTTATCTCCTAGCCGTATTGACGTTTACTTCACTTGAAAGGTGTCGCCCATACTGTGCAATCTGGGCACGAATTCGCTTCAGCTTTCCCTTTACAGAATCGAGGGAAGTACCGGTAACTTCTGATATCTCCTCATAGCTCAGTCCTTGAAGCTCTCTCAGTAAGAGCACCTCGCGATGCTCTGGCGTGAGCTGTAGCAAAACTTTGGACAGCATTTCACGGGCCTCTACCTGCTGTCCGTGATTACTTCGCTCTAGGAGAACTCCATTACTTGAAGCACTATCGAGTTCGTCAAAGGATTCGTTGACCTGTTTAGACCGCGCTCTAAAGATATCAATACAGTGATTCCGGGTGATTCGAAAAAGCCAAGTTGAAAAACGTGCTCCCCCCTCAAATGAGGAAAGCCTCTGATACGCTTTCACAAAGACGTCCTGTGCGGCGTCTTCAGCAAGATGCTCGTCGTGAAGCATTCCGCGGCAGTATCCGCGAACTCTGGTTTCGTAACGAACCACTATTTCTGCAAAGCGCTCCTTCTTTCCAAGGAGCACTTGCGAAATGACCTCTAAGTCATCACTATTCGAATCACAAGCTCTCGCCATCCCTGCTGTCTTTGGCTCTTCCTCTGTTACGAATCTCAGTATCGCTTATGTGGGGAATGTGACCAATGACCAAAGGGGCGGTACCCCGGACGTAAGGAGCCAGGACGTAGAGAGCTCGGGGCACAATCCCGACCTCTCTTGTTTGACAGATATCGCTCATATTCGATTCGAGCACGCTCTATTTCGCGCCAAAGAGCATACTCTCGATCTCGTGCCCACTGATTCCCATAACCAGTATGAGAGGGTTTTCCTGTAAACACATTGGCACTGTAATGTTGAAGATCGTGAGACACACTGCCAAAGAGATAAGGGCTTGCTCGCCTTCCAGCATTAAGGTGATTAGCACCATAACTATCCGCAATCGCTAATACCGGACTGAAAATTAATAAAAAGATTCCAATAGTTAAGAATATTCTTCGCGGTCTCACCTTCGTCTATCTCCTGAGGATTATATCGAGGTAGACGTTATGAGTGGCTGGATAGTGTCAAAACCAGTAGCCAATATTATGAAAGAATCGCTCCTCCAATCAGAAGAGCGGTTCCACCAAGTTATAGAGGTACGAGGGTTGCACCCCAATCAGCACCGTTAGTACAGCACAACCAGCAAGAGTAACTCCCAGTGGAACAGCAACTACCGCTTCACCTGAGCCACCATCTTCCCCCTCCTGTCCTGGAACAAAGTACATCGCAACGATTACCCTTAAGTAGTAGTAGCAGCTCATTGCGCTACCTATTACACCGATAATCGCCAATCCAACGAAATCTGCTTTCACCGCAGCATTAAACACATAGAACTTTCCAAGCAATCCAGCCATTCCTGGAGGCAACCCTGCTAGTGAAAGAAGAAAAAGGCTCATTAGGGCCGCCAAATACGGTCTTCGTTTTGAGAGGTTGTTAAACCTAAAAATATCATCGCTATCTGGGGAATCCTGATAGCGACTCGCCACAGCCATAACGATTCCAAACGCACCAAGCGTCATCGCAGAATACGCAACGAGGTAGAAGAGGATAGCAGGCCCTCCACCATATTCTCCTGGAGCAAGAAATCCCATGAGCATATAACCCGCATGAGCTACCGAAGAGTATGCGAGCATTCGCTTAACACTACGCTGCCTAATAGCGACCACGTTACCAACGATAATGGTCAGGACGGCGGATATCCAAATGGCTCTTGACCACAACTCGTAGTACTCAGTGCCGCCAAAAGACAACCAAAAGATTCTAAGGCCAACACAGACTGCTGCAATCTTGATAACCGACGCCATATACATCGTCACTGGTGTCGGTGCTCCCTGATAGACGTCAGGGGTCCAGAAGTGGAGCGGGACCGCACCAATTTTAAACAAGACACCGAGTAAGATCAGGCCTATTCCGATTGAAATAAGTCCTGTAGGAACTTCGGGAAGCACTGAAGCGATTTCCAAGAGCGACATGGTGCCAGTTGCCCCATAGAGAAAAGCAATGCCAAGGAGAAGGAACGCGGAGCTAAATGACCCGAGGAAAAAATACTTCATGGCGGACTCAGCCGAGCCACTTCGCCACAGGGCAGAACCGCAAAGGGCATAGAGCGCCATCGACATGAGCTCCAAGCCGAGAAAGAGAGTGATGAGCTCGGCAGAAGCGACAAAGAGCAAGGCACCGGCAGTGGCCATCAAATAGAGCGAAAGATACTCCCCGTGAGCACCCTTGACCCCATCGATCTCAAGGTAGTCCCTCCCCATCCAGAGACAAAATATGGCTCCAGCTATTATAAGGGCCGAGACGAAGATGGTGAACGGATCAACAAAGAGCAATCCTGAAAAAGCGGTCTCTTGAGAACGATACTCGTCTGCAACAAAAACAGAGGCCAGGAGAGCACCAAGAAGTACAAAGCTACTTGCCGTAGAGCTTGGCCACTTTCCTTTGGCAAACACATCAATCATGAGCACAAAGAGGGATCCCACCGAGACGATAATGAGCGGAAGTGTTAAAAAAAGATCTGTAGTCATTACTTCACCCCTGGAATGTCACTACCGGAATCCGCTTCAACAGAAACGGTTCTCATAGCTGCCTGCAATTTAGCAAAACGTGATTGAGTCGAAACAGGTTGCAAAGGGGGGAGCTCCATCGCGGCCTTTTCGTACTGTGCTTGATCTGGGAGCAATGTCCCACTGGCAATCTCAAGCCCATGCCCAAGCTTGTCTCCGGATGGCACTTCAACAGTACGAGCACGTTGGTCTCGGACATATTGGTCAACTGTTGGCTCAATTAAGCTAAGGAACGGCTTTGGATAAACTCCCATCACAAAGACGAGGACGAAAAGTGGGATGAGCGTTGCGAGCTCACGGTTGTTCACATCGGTGAGATCTCCATTTCGCTCCTCACTAAAATCCCCGTACATCGTTTTCATATAGAGGGTAAGCATATACACCGCTCCGAGGATAACCCCGCTTACCGAAATAATGGTAAGTGTTGGATAGGCTTGGTACGCCCCAGCGAGAATCATAAATTCACCAATAAATCCGTTGGTGAGCGGCAAGGCGATCGAGCTTAGGGTGAAGACCAAGAAGAGAAAGGCAAAAACTGGAATTTTTCCAGCGAGTCCGCCATAAGCAGATATTTCTCGAGTATGCTTGCGGTCATAAAGCACTCCGACCAAGAGGAAGAGCGCCCCGGTAGAGACTCCGTGGTTTAACATCTGATAAATCGATCCAGTTGTCGCCAGAGTATTGAGAGCGACAAACCCGAGCACACAGTATCCCAGGTGAGAAACCGATGAGTACGCCACCAACTTTTTCATATCGTGTTGGGCCCAGGCAACCAGCGCTCCATAGACGATTCCAATCGCACCAAGAATAGCGAGGTATGGGGCAAAGACGACCGCTCCCTCTGGGAAGAGTGGATACGCAAACCGGATAAATCCGTACAAACCCATCTTCAAGAGAACGCCGGCAAGTACCACCGACCCACCGGTAGGAGCCTCGACGTGGGCATCGGGAAGCCAAGTATGAAAAGGAAAGATGGGGACTTTGATTCCAAATGCGAGTGCGAATGCCGCAAACAACCAAACCTGCTCCTCTGCTGACAGTCTCACATTATCGACAATGTCAGAGAGCAAGAAGGTTGTCGTGCCACTCTGCTCGGCATAGGTCCAGATGACATAGAAAATAGC
>JAGRAT010000034.1 GCA_020434495.1 Bdellovibrionales bacterium
CCTATTGAGCTGTCCTCAGTAGAAATGTCCGTATATTGAGCAGATTTATCATGGACAGCTCTTCGTTGTCCCTCCCTTCTTTGCTAAAGCTTCAGAGGGCTATATCGATTCTCGGCGGTAGTACATCTCAGATGCGGACATTCCTACTGAGAATCGCTATAGTCTGACGAACTACAGGACTTCATCAATTGGAGAGTAGTCGATTCCGACGGCTTCACTTACCTTCGCGTTAGTAAGTTTTCCTTTGTGGGTATTTAAGGCTCCACGAATTACAGCATCGTTCTTCATAGCCTCAATTGGACCTTTCTCTGCCAAGCGTACAATGTATGGAAGTGTTGCGTTGGTAAGAGCCATGGTAGAGGTGCGAGCCGTTTGTGCTGGCATGTTACATACTCCGTAGTGTACCACGCCATTCTCAAGGTATGTTGGCTCGTCAAGTGAAGTTGGCCGACTTGTTTCAGCGCATCCACCTTGGTCAATACTAATATCAACAAAGACGGATCCATTTGGCATTCGGCTAATCATTTCTCGTGAGATCACCTTTGGCGCTGCAGCTCCAGGTACGAGAACCGCTCCAATAAGGAGATCGGTTGTTTCTAGCGCACGTCCAAGCGCAGCTGGCGTTGAAAATGCAGTAGTAATCTGGTTACCAAATTCTGCTCGTAAGTGCTCGAGCTTTTGAGTATTTATATCGAATATACTTACATGAGCGCCCATACCAAATGCAATCTCGCAAGCAGCTCGACCAGAGATCCCTGCGCCAACGATAGTTACCTGTGCGCGAGGTACTCCAACTGCACCGCTGAGTAGAACACCGCGACCCTGATTCTGCGATAAGAGGTAGAAAGATCCATTGAGGACAGAGAGTTTTCCGGCAATCTCACTCATGGGCTCAAGAAGTGGAAGTCTGCCTTGCTTGTCCATGACGAGTTCATAAGCAATTCCAGTGACCCCGCCATCTACAAGGGCTTTGGCCACTTCTGGCATGCTTGCAAGGTGAAGGTAGTCGAAAAGAAACAAACCAGGACGGAAGTATTGATACTCAAGTTCATGAGGCTCTTTTACTTTGACCACCATCTCTGATTGGGTCCATACAGCTTCAAGGCTGTCGACAATCTTTGCACCGGCACTTCGATACTCTTCATCAGAGAACGCCGCACCTTCACCAGCACGGGTTTCAATGAGTACCCCATGGCCACGTCGTACAAGATCTTGTGCGCCATCAGGGGTAATCGCTACGCGTTTCTCAAGAGTTTTACGTTCTCTAGGGACTCCAATCTTCATGGTTTTCGCCTCCGAAAAATTGATGAAGGTAAAATGTATGTGGGTAGAAATCCGGTTGGTGCCGGTGAATACCCAAAAGTTGAATGTATGGGGGATACTATTGGCATCCCGCCACAAAATCTGCTCAAATAGCCGCCCGGTACCATAGCTAGGTTTTACCAGAAGATCGAGAGAAGCTTAATTTTTTTCAGGAATCTAACTTTAACTCGTTTTTTGCTATAACCTGCAGTAAACATACGAGCTTCTAATTGTTTGTTAGCTCATATAGGGAGTAGAAATCCTCGAATGACGTGCAAGATTCTTAATGGAAACTGGCTCTCAGAGCAGTATGCGCGAGGGGTCGGCCGGCGAGTAGAAGCTCTCGTGAAGAGCGGTAAGCGGCCGCCTGGCTTAGGGGTAATTCTTGTTGGAGATAATCCGGCATCCCTTGCCTACGTCGGCCGTAAGGAAAAGGTAGCAAAACGGTGCGGATTCATTACTAAGGAAGAGCGACTCTCTGGCGCCGCTTCAGAAGATGACTTACTCGCCGTTATCGAGTCGTATAATGGGGATCCTGAAATTGATGGCATATTGCTACAGCTACCTTTGCCGGGTGGTCTGAATGCTGATCGGATGCTCGATAAGATCTCTCCCAGTAAAGATGCTGATGGGCTCCACCCACTAAATCAGGGACTTCTTATGAGAGGAGCCGGGATGCTTCGTCCGTGCACTCCGTCGGGCTTGATGCGTCTTATTGATCTTGCTTATTCCGATGTGCGTCCCGAAGGTGACGTAGACATAGAAAAAGATATCCCTGAGGTTGACCTTAGTGGAAAGTCTGCCGTTGTCGTCGGGCGTTCAATTCTTGTTGGGAAGGCTGCTGCGCTTCTCCTGCTGGAGAGGAATGCCACTGTGACGGTAGCGCACTCACGTACCAAAGATTTAGCTGCTGTGACTTCGCAAGCGGATATCGTTGTGGCTGCTGTTGGTAGAGAGGAGTTCGTAAAGGCAGATGCGGTAAAGGAAGGAGCCGTTGTAATTGACGTCGGTATCAATAGGGCTTCGTCTGGTAAGCTCGTTGGTGATGTCGCGTTTGACGAGGTGCAAGGCAAGTGCTCGGCAATTACTCCAGTTCCTGGTGGGGTGGGGCCCATGACCGTTATCATGTTGATGCACAATACATTTCTCGCTTACGAGCAGCATTTAAAAAGCCAGCATCAGTTTAACAAGCAGGCCGGTTAATAAGTAGGCGGGGTAGAGTAATCAGCGTGTAAAATAATCAGGTGGTGTAGAGGGAAGAGGAATTTTCGTTATGGGCAATCAAGAATCATTGCGTCGTACCCCGCTCTATCAGAATCATCTCGACTGCGGGGGGAAGATGGTGCCTTTTGCTGGCTGGGAGATGCCGGTGCAATATCCCGCGGGGGTTGTCGAAGAGCACCTCTGCGTGCGGTCTCGGGTAGGAATCTTTGATGTGAGCCATATGGGGGAGATCGAGGTGCGCGGTCCTGGAGCTGAGGCATACCTTGATTATATTACCTGTAATGCTGTTTCCACGATGAAGGACGGGCAGGCTCAGTATTCAGCGCTACCGAACTCGGATGGTGGAATCGTCGATGATATCATTATTTATCGGTATAATCCTGAGCACTACTTGCTCTGTGTGAACGCTTCAAACGCAGAGATAGATTTTCAGTGGTTGCAAGATCAGCAGCAGGGCAGTGACACATTCCACAGTGTGTCTCTGAAGAATCTCAGCGACGAATATGCCCAGATTGCTGTGCAGGGGCCAAAGGCGTTTTCTCTTTTGCAGCGAATTTTCGGGCAAGATTTTCAGGCAACCTTAAAACCTTTTTGGTTTGCTCCGGCTATATTTGATGGGGAAGAAGTTCTCGTGGCTCGAACTGGATATACCGGTGAAGATGGAGTTGAGGTTTTTGTTTCGCCGAAAAAGGCTTCAGCTCTTTGGACGGCTCTGCTCTCTGAGGGAGAGGTAGACGGAATTCTCCCCTGTGGACTTGGTGCGAGAGATTCCCTTCGATTGGAGGTTTGCTATCCCCTTCATGGTCATGAGCTTTCTCCGAAGATCTCAGCGATTGAGTCCGGCCTCGGTTGGATAGTTAAGCCAAACAAGAAGGGTGACTTCATTGGGCGGTCAATATTGGAGAAGCAAAAAGCTGAAGGAAGCCCACGGAAGCTCGTTGGATTTTTTGTGGAGGATAAGGGCATCGTTAGAGAGGAAACGAAAGTTTTTTCCCCGGAAGGAATCGAAGTTGGTTTCGTGACGAGCGGTACAAAGACCCCTTCGGTGGGGAAGGAGTCCGGAAAGGCTCTTGGACTTGCGCTGGTAAAGCGGGATGTCGCTGAAATTGGCCAGGAGCTCTTTGGAGAGGTTCGGGGGAGAAAATTGAAGCTCCAAGTCGTTGAAACCCCTTTCTATAAGCGATAGATATAGCCGAGATGTTTTTCACACCGGAGGAGCGTAAATGGAATTTCCTGGCGATCTAAAATATACAAAAGACCACGAATGGGTTCGAGTGGAGGGGGATAGTGCCGTTGTTGGCATTACGGAGTTTGCTCAAGAAGAGCTCGGCGAAATCGTCTTCGTGGAACTTCCGCCAGTGGGCTCCGAATTTAAGGCTGGAGATACTCTCTGTGTTGTCGAATCCACCAAGGCAGCTTCTGATGTCTACGCTCCCATTTCTGGTAAGATTGCAGCCGTTAACGACGCTCTAGGTGATAGCCCCGATAAGGTGAATTCATCCCCATACTCCGATGGCTGGATGGTGAAGTTTGAAGGGATCGATGCCGCGGAGATAGAGGCCCTTATGGATAGCGCGACTTACCAAGGGGTTGCTCAGTCTTAGGCTTGGACCTTCTGCAAGCCTAGAGCTCCTGTAATTTTGGAGTTCGGTGAGTAGAGGGTCGTTTGCTCTCGGTACATTAGCAAGAGGGTTCGTGCTAAGATTTTTATCTGCGTGTCTGTCGGTCCTATTTAGAGATGTCCGATTGGAATCATCTACTGGGGACCGCGTACTGGGGACCGCGCTAAATAATGATAAGGAGTATACGTGGGGGATGCTGCTACCTGCCGTTCTGGCGATCAACGTGAGCTAGGAGAGGGAATGGGAAGAGAAGGGAAGGGACAAAAATGTATTCAGGAGAGTTGGTCTCGTAACGAATTTGCGAGCCGTCACATCGGTCCTAACGCCGCAGAGCTTTCTGAAATGCTCTCTCTTCTTGGGTATGAGAGTTTGCAGCAGCTGGTCAACAAGGCGTTGCCGGAATCTATTCGGTTGAAACAGGCCTTCACCTCCCGGGTGTTTCCATCGCCGCTTGCAGAGCATGAGGCTCTCGCTCGAATTCAAAGGCATGCCGAGAGTAATAAAGTTCGGCGGAGTTATCTTGGGATGGGGTATAACGACACCCTTACCCCAACAGTGATCTTACGAAATGTTTTTGAGAATCCTGGCTGGTATACGCAGTATACCCCTTATCAACCAGAGATATCTCAAGGCCGATTGGAAGCGCTGCTGAACTTTCAAACGGTGATAGCGGATCTCACAGGTCTTCCGATCGTAAACGCTTCTTTGCTCGATGAAGCAACTGCTGCTGCAGAAGCGATGACGATGTCTTACGGAGTGCGTAACAAGAGAGGGGGTGAGGCCGAAGCGAGTAAATTTTTTGTCGCTAACCAATGTCATCCACAAGTCATTGCTGTGGTGAGCACTCGTGCCGAGGCTGTTGGTATTGAAGTTGTTGTTGGAGACCATAGAACCTTTACGCCAACCGAGGAGTATTGTGGCGCCTTGCTCTCTTATCCGGGAACGGACGGTTCTGTAGAGGATCTCTCACCGTTTATCACCAGTGCACACGGTGTAAACATGGTTGTTACCGTATGCGCTGATCCGCTTGCCCTCGTGCTGTTAAAATCTCCAGGTTCACAAGGGGCTGATATAGTGGTCGGCTCTGCGCAGCGCTTTGGTGTGCCGCTCGGCTTTGGTGGACCGCACGCCGCGTTTTTTGCTACCAAGGACGAGTACAAGCGAATTCTTCCAGGTCGACTAGTCGGACTCTCTCGTGATGTTGAGGGAGGCCCAGCTCTGCGCCTTGCCCTACAGACACGTGAACAACATATCCGTCGAGAGAAGGCCACGAGTAATATCTGTACAGCCCAAGTGCTACTTGCGGTGATGGCTGGCATGTACGCCGTCTATCATGGACCGAAGGGTCTTCGACAAATTGCTACGGCACTTCATGAAAAGACCACACAACTTGCTGAATCACTAAGAGCCGCTGGGATTTCAGTTCAAGACGATCAGTTTTTTGACACTCTTACCTGTGGAACTTCCAAGCAGGATCAAGCAGGTATTCGCACCAGAGCAGAAGATGCAGATGTTCTGCTCAGATATTACGATGATGGTCGAGTTGGTGTCGCGTTGAATGAGACCACTTCGGTAGAAGAGGTTCAGCTTCTTGCTCAAGTGCTCACTGGGAAGCCAGTTCAGGGGGTAAAGGATGCTGCTATTTCGCTCCCACAGAACCTTCTCCGTACGGATGAAATTCTCACTCACCCGGTGTTCAACAGCTACCATTCAGAGAGCGAGTTCCTTCGGTACATTAAACGGTTAGAAGCTAAGGATCTCTCTCTTACTCATTCTATGATTCCGCTTGGTTCATGCACCATGAAGTTGAATGCAACAAGCGAGATGATCCCTGTAACGTATGCTGGGTTTTCAAGGCTTCATCCGTTTGCGCCAGAGGAAGATTCGGCTGGATATCGAGCGATGTTTCGGGAGCTTGAGCAGGCTTTAGCGGAGATCACCGGATTTGATGCGGTATCGCTCCAGCCGAACGCAGGATCGCAGGGCGAGTATGCGGGATTGCTCGCAATACGTGGGTATCACCTTTCTCGAGGAGATGCTGCGCGTAATATTTGTCTTATCCCGGTTTCTGCTCATGGAACGAACCCAGCGAGTGCTGTAATGGCGGGAATGCAGGTGGTAATCGTAAAGTGTGATGACCTCGGCAATATCGATATCGCTGATTTAAGGGCAAAGGCTGATCAGTATAAGGACCAACTGTCTGCGCTGATGATTACCTATCCGTCTACTCATGGAGTTTTTGAGGGCGGTGTGAAAGAGGTTTGTGAAATTGTTCACGAGCGAGGAGGGCAGGTGTATCTTGACGGTGCAAATTTGAATGCACTCGTTGGGCTTGCACGACCGGCAGATATCGGAGCCGATGTTTGTCACATAAACCTGCATAAGACGTTCTGTATCCCACACGGTGGTGGCGGTCCCGGAATGGGTCCCATTGGTGTAAAGGAACATCTTGCACCGTACCTTCCGGGGCATGTTTTTGCCGGTGGCGTACTCGGTCGGGCTGAAGGAGCCGTGAGCGCTGCTCCTTGGGGAAGCGCAAGTATTCTTCCGATCTCTTGGATGTATATGGCGATGATGGGTGCCTCTGGAATGCAACGTGCTACAGAGGTCGCTATCGCAAATGCAAACTATATTGCCAAGCGTTTGGAGGCCTATTATCCGGTACTCTATCGAGGGAACAACGGACTTGTTGCACATGAATGCATCCTTGATGTTCGAGCCTTGAAGCAGTCTGCCGGAATTGAAGCTGCTGATATCGCAAAGCGTCTGATGGATTATGGGTTCCATGCTCCTACCATGTCTTGGCCAGTAGCTGGAACGCTTATGGTGGAGCCGACGGAGAGTGAGTCAAAGGCTGAGCTCGATCGTTTTTGTGATGCGATGATTTCGATTCGAGAAGAGATACGGCTTGTTGAGGAGGGGAAACTCCCCAAGGAGAGCAACCCGTTGAAGCATGCTCCGCACACTGCACATGTTGTAACGAGAGACGTATGGGATCGGCCGTACTCAAGGGAGGTCGGCGCGTTTCCTGCTCCTTGGACGAGAGAATCAAAGTTTTGGCCGGCGGTTTCTCGGATTGAGGATAGCTACGGAGATAAGAATCTCGTGTGTACTTGTCCTTCTCCCGAGGACTATCGGTAGTCGCGCCAGAGGAGTCGTTAGCCCTTGGTTTTGTGGGATATAGGGCTTTGTGTTGTGTGGTAGTAATTCTCGTAACTGTTGCTGTGCTTGGTGCTTGTTGTGCTGCAATGGGAGTGCCGTTGGCGAATGCGTGCACATGACCGTTTCCCTATCTTTCCCCTTTGCCGTCAAACTCAATTTGCCCTTTCGCGCGATACCAAGGTGAAGCGACGTCTGTTTCTGTAATGGAATGCAGGGAAAAGGAATAAGGTCAGGTTCACGCTCATGCAGGAAAAATTCCTGGAACGGAGCTACCTCCCTAAGCGTTAACTCGGATAGTTACTGAAGTCCCTCAGGTCTTGTTACCTCGATAAAGCAGTGAGAGCCAATGCGTTTAAATACGCCGATAAATGGAATGGGTTTTAAGACTTTGAATTTTCTGAACCAGACTATCATGCGCACCAGGAGATAGCTGCTCTGCAAGGACCTCAAACGCTGAGAGCATTTTCTCCACGTAATTTGGAGTAAGTCGCTTTGGATCAACCTCTCGACGAAGCATCTGCTGTACCATTCCCCTTGATGTCGACATCGCTCTTGCAAGAACCTGATGGGTAAGCTCTTTCTCACATTCAAGCTTCACACCTTCCTTTAACTCCAACCATAAACTACGAAGATTTTTATGGAGTTCAATACGAGCAGATACTTGCTCAATCGCAAGGGGCTTCCTACCAGGAGTAATCGGAAGATCGCCTTCAAGCTTACCCCCCGCTTTTATTTGGCGCCCCAACACTCGAATGTTTCTTTGTAATTGCGAGAATCGTATGCAGAGATCGGTATAGAATTCCCCAAGGTCTGTCACATTCTCGGTATGAGAATTTGTTAAATCTCGTTCGAGAGTCTTTAAGTCGTGTTCGATCTGATGGACTTCAGAAGTTTTAAACTCGCTGGCTGCTAATGTGGGCAGACTTCCGGAGGGAGCCTCTTGCCATCTATGCTTAAGTTTAGCTGGATCTGACTCAGGTTTCGACTTTCGGTGCCATACCCGAGCCATTTGTTCCAAAAGTTCGGTCATTTTGTTAGCTCGCTTTACAACTACCTCACCCACTATAATTGCTATGGAACTACTAAGAAACTTCTTCGTTCCTGGCGCAGGGCTACTTTTAGTTCAAGGGGGAATCACCCCTGCCGTGCACGTGATGCCCTCTTTACTACTACTGCTGCTATGTAGGCTTTATATGACGGGTCAGATGCCAAGGTGAAGCGATGTCTGTTTCTGTGACGGAATGCATGGAAAAGGAATAAGATCAAGTTCACGCTCAAGCAAGAAAGCAACGTCGACAAAATTATAGCTGAGAAAGCACAGTGCTGAGAGAGCTAAGTGCTGCGAAAACACAGCTGCGCGACACAAAAGATAAATTGATATCTTACTTTTTCGACTCAGAAGAGATCCCGTTCGTGGCGCTCAGTTCTGCCTTTGCTTCGGCGAGAGCAACTTCGAGATCTACCAACTCTTCTTCCTCTTGAGCTTCGTCGAGATGATAGAGGCCTTTCTTTTCCTTCTTGGTGCTTATCGAGCTCTTCTTTTTTCGTTTTACCTTGGTTTTCACCTTCTTCAGAGCTTCCAGTTCTTCCAACTCATCTGGTCCCTCAAGTTTTCCGAGGAGCACCTCTTCAAGCTTCTTGAGGATATTAGCAAGAAATCCTATCGGGTCTGCCATAAGGGATGGTTCTCCCCTTGAAACAGAAGCGCTTTTCGAAGGGCGTAGCGGAGAAAACTTGTCTTTCTCTGCAGCTTCCTCTGGCGACTTTGCGAGAAATCTTTCACGAGCGGTCTGCTTTGTATTGTTTGCGAGATCTGCACCGTTCAGACGCTCACGATACCGATCAAGTCTCGAGGAGAGTTTTGATTCGAGCTGAAGTTCTGGATTTATGGAAGAGCGGTCGACTTCTATCGATTCCTTCGAGATCTCCTGCTGGAGATCTGGGGACGGCTGATGGACCTGAGCGGCAACTTTCATGAACCCCTCTTCGAGGGCTTTCTTGCTTCTCTCTCGCTCCAGCAGCGAGGGGTCAAATTTGGTCTCAACGCCTTGGCTCATACCACCTTCAGTTCATCACAAACGGAAAAGTTAAACTACTTTCGTATGTGAATGTCCAATTTTTACTATAGGTTATGATTATTTTTATGGAAGAGATCTCTCAAAATAAGCGCTATGGCAGGGAACGATGTCTCTTCAGTGCTTTTCCCAGATGGAGTGGCTGTTACTTCTTTAAATTGTTAGTGATTTTCGGCGCCCTATAACTCGTGGGGATGCAAGCCGGAGGAGGCGAGACTTCTCATGAGATCTCCTTTGTGCTCTTCGTCACGCGTCTCGAGGAGAAAAGTGATCTCCACATTCCCTGGTTCAGCGGAAAAGCTTCGCTCATGGTACGTCTCAAGTACGTTTGCGGCTTGCTCTGAGATGGTTTGGGTAAGTCGGGCAAGAGACCCAGGTCTGTCAGGGACGGAAACTCGTACCCGGAGGAGTTGTCCGTTTTTAAATTGGGAACGTTGAATAAGCCGCGCCAGGATATTGAGGTCAATATTGCTTCCGCACGCGAGTAGTACGAGTCGCTGGTACTGCTTTGGCAGGGCGTCTTCAAGGAGTGCTGCGAGGGCAGCCGCTCCAGCGCCCTCGACAACTGTGCGTTCCTCATGAAGATAAGAGGTGATAGCTGTTGCAATTGTTTTTTCTTCAACGTGCACTACCTTGTTCACGTCTGAGTCGATTATCTCTTTTGGAAGTGCCCCGACATCTTTCACTGCGATTCCATCAGCAATTGGAGCTGGGGAAAACTGCGCCTTGGGTTTTCCCATTTCTTTGGTCCACTGAGATCGGACTCCGAGGAGATAAGTATCTTTGCCGCTGCCTCGGATGGCTCGGCTGATTCCAGCAAGAAGTCCACCGCCACCTAGAGGGACAACGACTGCGTCAAAATCATCCCAATCCTCAAGGATCTCAAGTCCTGATACTCCAGCGCCCGCGATAATATGCGGATGATCGTAGCCCGGAACGAAGACCTGACCAGACTGATCGGCGAGTTCAAGGGCGTGTGCATAGGATTCGTGGAGTGCGGATCCGACAAGGGAAACTTCTGCGCCAAAAGAAGAGGAGGTCTTCATCTTCACGAGTGGTGCTGTCGTCGGCATGACAATAGAGCATGGAATTCCGAGTTGCTTGGCGTGCCAAGCAACTGCCAATGCGTGGTTGCCCGCACTCGCAGCGATTACCCCTCGGTTTTTCTCCTCTGGCGAGAGTTGCAAGAGGAAGTTGAGCGCTCCTCGTTCCTTAAATGAACCAGTACGGAGTTTGTTGTCCCACTTGATGAAGATATCTCGGTCGAGCTTCCTACTGAGCGAGTGGGAGTAGGAGAGTGGCGTTTTAAATAGGTAGGGTGCAATTCGCTTTTGGGCTTCACGAATATCGTCAATGGTTACGGAGGTGTGTTTGCTAGCGTTCATGTACTTCTCACAGATACAAAGGAATCAGTTGCCGCGGGGAAAATGGGTCTTGCATCACCCGAACAAGCTCATTAATCATAGTTCGTAGAGATTCCGGTCGGAAAGAGGCTCAAAAGCCAGTTAATGGTGAAAATAGGTAACCAAGCAGGAAAAAAGTCGCCAAAAGCCGGAGGTCAACAGCAAGGGGACAACATGATTCGCTACTTTATTCCCTTCAACGGTACGGACCCAGCTGCCGTAAATATCAACGGTCATAAGCTCCTTGTCATTTCCAGTGACCGACTAGATGTCGAAGAATGTTTGGCGATGTTTGGAGCAGATACAGTTAAAAGTATCGAAGGCGATGGAGGCAAAGAGGATTGCTTTGATGCCCTGGAGGAGCTCGCCGATACTATTAAGGGAGACGTAGTTATCGCTCCTGAAGATGCTACGGTAGAAGAGATACTATCAAACCTTGAAGAAGAACTTCCCTGGTTGCAGTGAGGTTCCTTTCAAAGTGACATCTTTATGTGGTGATATTCTTTAACCAGGTGGTCAAGTTTTCGCTTCGTTTCTGGCTCGAACCCCGTATTTTAGAAATGGCTTTTGAACACCGTATATGATTCTCTATTTCTGCTGGAGGACATTTTTATTGTCAGGCAGTATGAATTTTCATTGGAGGTTTCGTGTCGCTCGCAGATAAAATCCTGCTCGTTCGTGTAAAGGACCAGAAACTGGTTCGATTCTTAGAGAAAGTTGGTTACGAATTGATCCAAGCAGCCGAGCTCGGTGAAGTACAACCTCTACTTGAGACCCAGCCCTTCGATGCTGTGATTTTTGATGGGATAGAGGAGGTAGACTCAGCGAATTTCATTGAGTTCATTAAAAGCCAGCCGAAACTTCGAGAGCTGCCAGTATTTTTCTTTGCTGATGATTCCCTGCAGTTGAGAGAGCTTGCACTAAAACACTTGGAGCGGGTAATTCCTTTTGAAAAGCCGTACTCCATCGGTTCTGTGGCAAGTAAGATAGCTACCGAGCTTCGACTTCGGAAGTTTGCGGGAGAGGATGAAGCAACCGCTACTCTTTCGGAGGTAAACGCCTCACTCCGGGATCTCACTGCTCGTCTTAAAAAGGATCTCGAAGAAGCTCGGAGTATCCAACAAACATTGCTTCCGAAAAAATTGCCGGGTGATAAGCGCTACGATCTTGCGGCATCATACGAGCCCCTTGAGGAGGTCGGCGGGGATTGGTTTTTTGTGATGAAGACCGATGACGAAAAGGTGAGTGTGCAAATTGCGGATGTTACTGGCCACGGTCTTTCTGCAGCGTTTATTGGAAGTATGACGAAACTTGCAATGATGGCATCGCAATCCATGGTGCCACATGCACTGCTTACTCAAATGAACACACTAATGGCGCCTCAGATGCCAGAAGGGAAGTTTGTGACGATGTTCAGCTACCTTTACGATCCTGCAACAGGTACGGTGCAGTACGCTCGAGCTGGCCACCCCCCAGGGCTATTGTTGAAGCGGAAATCGAACGAAGTTGTTCAGCTACTTGGGGATGGATTTGCGGTCGGATTTTTTGAAGAGGCCGAATATTCTGATCAGCAAGCGGAGATGGATATTGATGATATTCTCATCGTTTATACTGATGCCTTTCCCGAGAGCTTAAATATGAATGGGGAGACATACGGAACGGAGCGGATGGAGGAGTTTTTAAAGTCTCTCCCACCTGAAACCTCGTCAGCGGACACTATCGCGAAGCTGATTGCCCACTTTGAGGAGTTTCGTGGTGGACGGATTCTTAAAGATGATGTGACCATTGTGGCGTTGAGAAGAAAAGAATAGCAGTAGCAGAGTAGATGCTCCCGAATCATTTCTATCATCCTTTCATTGTTCATGTACCGATTGTCTTGCCCTTTGTGGGGCTTGGGCTTCTCGTTTGGTGGTCCGAGAAGGTGAGCGATCATAAGGGAGAATTGATTTCTCTGTTCGCGATTCAGCTGTTCTTCGCGTTTGCCGCTTTTTACTCAGGATCGTTTGCTGGAGAGCCGGTGGTGGAGAAACTCTCGCCCGCAGCTCACTCGGTTTACGATTGGCACTATACCTTTGGCCGTTTGACGATCTTCGCCTCGGCTATCGCTCTAGCCGGAGTAAGTATCGCTACTGTCGCTACTCAGAAGAAACGTGCATTTTATGGTGTCGCTGTCCTCTGCTCGTTACTGCTTTGCGTGCTGGTGATTCTCTCTGGATTTACAGGTGGCTCTTTGATTCATGAATACGGAATAAACGAGTTGGTGGGGAATGGTGGACATCTTTAGCCCCAGGAGAGAAGACGCCTATTTTCGGGAAGTGTCCCACAGCAGCTCCTGCTCCCCGTTTCTGTGAGCAGTTACTCTCGCCAATGCAAAAAGCCAATCACTAAGGCGGTTGATGTACTGAACCACTTCTGCTCGCACCTCTAAATCTTCGGTCAAGAGGATGATCGAACGCTCCGCTCTGCGACAAACGGTTCTTGCCACATGAATGAAACTCGTCGTTTGAGAACCTCCTCCAGGCAAAAGAAAAGACTTGAGCTCTGGAACTTCTGAGGTCCAAGCATCTATATCCTTTTCAAGGGTTGTTACCTCATTAGCGGAGATGAGACTTGGGGACTTCCATTCGCTTTCTGCCGGGGTAGCGAGCTCTGCCCCGATGTCAAAGAGATTCTGCTGAATTTCAGGAAGTGATTTTTGTAGAGTGATATCTGAACTTTCCTTTAAGCATGCCCGTAACACCCCAATCCAACTGTTCAACTCGTCAATGTCTCCATAGGCCTCAACTTGACGATTGGATTTCTTTACCCTGACTCCACCAATAAGCCCGGTTTCCCCACTGTCTCCCTGGCGTGTATAGAGTTTGGATAGTTTAACCATAGAGAGCTTCTTTCAGTTATTAACGGTCTTCCAAGTAGCGAGCAAGCGCCTGCTGGAAAATATCGCCCATCTCTTCTCGGATAACTCGTTCGGCGAGAATCCTCAATAATTCGGTGTCATGTTGAGATTCAGCGTTATTTTCAGTGGCATGCTGAGCTGACGCAACGGCGAGCTCTTCGACGATGTTCGCCGCCGACTCCTCTGAAAGTTCAAGCGTTAGAAAACCTTCCTCATCAATCTTCATCGGAAAAGCGTTCTTGCTGATGAGCGAGAGGAGGATCTCAGGGGGAAGTGCCGTTCTCGATCGCAACTCTTCAAGTCTTAGAAAGGTCATAATGGGTCGACCCCAACAGATGGTCAGTTACACGTCTCTTGCCAAGGCTCGTTCGAGCCTCATGATCAGTTCATTCTCTGATATCATTCGAGCTGCGGCAAGGGTGTCCCCGTGGGCTTCATCCAGGGCGAGTTTGCGAACGCGATCAACGAGAAGTGGAGCTATCGATGTCAGCGATTGCTCTTCTCGCCCCCGCCACTCTCGAAGCATTTCGATAAGTCCCCGGACAACTGGGAGATCCGTGCCGATGCCATCTGTCGCTGCCTCAAGAATGAGATCTGAAATCTGATCAGCCGAGATGAGGTGCCCATTGTTGAGTTCAACTCGTTCGCACGCTTTCGCGATAAGATTTTCGAGTTGGCGAAGGTTTCCCGGCCAGCCTGCTCGAAAGAGGAGGTTGTACGCTTCAGGGGTAAACCCGGTGATTGGTCGTAGCATTGTTCGTTGCCGGTGGAGTTTGGCCAGTCCGTAGGCAAGAGCTGGTGCAATGTCAAAGGGCCGTTCGTTAAGAGATGGAAGTTCGAGCATTACCCTTTCAAGTCGATATGCGAAATCTTCTCGCACGAGTCCCTCTGCGACGAGATCAAAGAGAGGCCTATTCGAAGCAAAGACAAATCGAACATCTGCTTCGGTTCGTTCAGCACTTCCAACTCTTCTATAAGTCTTGTTTTCAATGAATGTAATGAGTTTCCCTTGGAGATCGAGATCGATGCTCTGAAACTCGTCGAAGAACAGTGTGCCACCCTCTGCTGATTTCACGAGTCCCCACTTATCTACGGCACCAGTATATGCTCCTGCTACCGCTCCAAAGAGTTCTGCTTGAACGAGTTCTGACGACGAGAAATCTCGAGGGGTCATCGCAACGAAAGCGCCTTTTCGTTTTGAGAGAGCATGTATCGCCTTTGCGAGATTGGTCTTCCCGGTTCCTGTTCTTCCAATGATGATTGGATTTTCCTGAGTATACAGAGCATATCGCGGGAGCCACTTTAACCAGAGTCGCAAGGATTGAAGGTCTCCAATGGAATTTGTCCATCCTTCACTGTTCAGAGTTGGAAGAGCACGTTCTCCGTGCTCCTGGCGCTCAAGCGTTCTGCCAACCAACTCAATAGTCTCTATGAGTACATCTTCTGGGATGGTCGAGAGAGGGCCCGCATCTGGTACGGTAAGAAAAAAATGAATAAGGTTCGACGGGTCAAAAGATTTCGTATTCTTGAAGAGAAGATTTCCAGCAAAGAGAAGTTGCGAGATCCCGGTCAATGCAACCGCTACTATTGTCTCGCCTTTGAATCGTGATTTTACCTGTTCGAGAAACTCTCGCATCATCGACTGGTAGTCTTTGTCATTTGAGTCATCGAGTTCAACGATGAGAAAATTCGGATGAGATTCAAGAGTTTTCTGCCATCCGTCAAAGAGTTGCGAAACGAAATGTTGCGGTGGCTTTTTCATCTTTCGGATTGCACGGGTGACGGCATGACAAAAATGCGGCCTGCCAACTACTCCAAGGTAGGTGCGATCGATGAGGCTCTGCTGGTACTCGGAGAGATCTCTATTCATGCTTCATTGGTCCTATTGAGCGCTGAAGGTGAAGAGCCGACTTCATGCGCACCATTTCTGCCCTCGGTGAGGAGTTGATAAACTTCGCCAATGCTGCAATCGAGGAGTCGTGCACATTGACCAACGTCTCCCTTTGCCGATATGAGAGTTTCGAAGAGTGAAAGGGAGTCCTTTCGCAACGCCTCAAGGTGAGGCTTGCTCATAAGGATTGATCTATCGATTTCAAGGATGCGATCGAGTTTCTCCCGTGGCCCTTCGCCCCTGACGATATTCTGTCCGGCAATAAAGGACTCTATAATTCTCTTTAATTGTGCAAGATTCTCTTCCCAGTTCTGTTCACCAAACCATGCAAGTTCTTTCGCGGAGAGTTTCGGTACTTCTATTTTGAAGATGGTGGATGCTTCAAAGAGAAATTTCTGTACGAGTTGACCAATTTCTCCTTCTCTTCCCTCCGAAAGTGCAGGCACTGGTGCGATGAAGGCATCGAAGTGTTTTGAAAACTGCTCCGCCGTACGAGGATCGTTGGTTGTCATAAAGAGGGGATAGGGAGCTTGGCCAAGTCGCTCGGAGAGAGTCTTTATTTCCCTGCTCAATTCTTCGGCCATGCCAGTGTTCGCAAGAGAGAGATTTTCGAGGATGAGAGCTGGTTGAGAGTCTTCATCTTCATACATTTCAAAGGTTGCAATGGCTCTGCCGAGCATGGAGGTAAGAGAACTACATTCGCGATCGACTTCAATCGCAAGAGGGAGCCGTCCAAGAGACTGAATGGCTCCACGAGCTAGCGTTCGTTTTCCAACTCCAGTTGGCCCACAAAGGAGTATCATCTCCTTCCCCTTTTCTAGTTCAGTGAGGAGCGACTCTTGAAGTTTGCTCATGACCTCCGAAGATACGACGAGCTCCTTTTTTGATCTGATCGTTCGTAAGCTTTTCCGATATTTCGTCGCTTGCCTCAAATCTGCCAATTTTGAGCGAATAATCGTGACGCATTCTGAAAGTGCGTGAACATCTGTTGTTAGCAGATAATCAACGGCTCCAAGCTTCATGGCAGCGATAGCTACCTGAAGGCTCGGCTCATCGGTGAGAAAAACACAGGTCGGACGATGAATCGTCTCTGTCGTTCGACAGACCTCTAAAATATCTAACCCCGTTCCATAGTCTTCGAGAATGTAGTCGGTAACGACGACAGAGGGTCGAGCAGCGATCACTTGTTCCGCGAGGGAAGGGGAGGATGAAATTCGAGACGATGTTATGCCTTCAGCTTTAAGTTCCGCCTCCAACGTTGCCGCGATCTCTTTTTTCTGCGGTTCTCGTTCATTCAGAAGAATTGCGACCGTTTGCTGCATCTATTTTCCTTGAGAAAGGAATTGCCCTTGAGGAGTTCTTTTCCCCGTATCACTCTAATACATATACGATGATACGACAGGAACTAGAGGACCGGTGGATATACTAATAGTTGAAGATAGCGTTCGTGAACGTGAAAGATTACAAACAATGTTCACAGAACTCGGCTACCAGGTCAGCAGCTGTGATTCTGTCTCTGAAGCCGAAAAGTTGTTTCAGAAAGAGACCATCAAGTGCGCTGTGTTGGATATTGGACTCACGGACAGATCCGGGTCAGTGTTATTTCAGTCTCTCAAAAGTGCTCAGCCAGATTGTCAGGTAATCATTTTTACTGGGAACCCCTCCCCGTATTTGAAACAGCGGTTCCTCCGGGAAGGTGCTCTCGCCTATGTTGTCAAGGGCTCCGAGGCAGCCAGTAACGAGTCGTTTCAGCGATTGGTGGTCAGTGCCATCGGAGACGCAGATGCTCAGACTCCAATTGAAGCACAGGGAAGACCTCTCGAAGAGTTTTTGCGCCTCTTTATTCCTGCCCAGAGTCAAAGTCTCTTTTTCGACACTGATGGCGGTTTTCCTCCATGTGGAGAGTGCGGCTCACGCGAGTACCTCGTCACCTTTTCCCATGAAATACAGATTCCACCGTTTGTGAAAGGTAAGGTGTATTGCAGCGAGTGCGGTGTGCAACTTGATCCAACATTGTCTGATGGCGAGGAATGATTTCGCATTTTGGATTACTTGGGGCCGATGAGAATCGAGAGAGCGAGGAGTACTTTCGTAAGGTGTTCCATCGGGCTCTTCGAAAAGCCGTTCTCACCTCGCTCACCTGGAAGCTGCTCGCAATTTCTTTCTTAATTGGCGCTTTGATTGTTGATGTCCTTTTTACCAAGGGGATATTTCCAACCTTGATGGCAATCGTGCTACTTGGAGGCGCGGTTGGCTTAGTTGCTATTTTCCTTACGTTGAAGAGGATGAGAACTCTTTGGGGCACGAGTTTGCTCTTGGCGATGTT
>JAGRAT010000349.1 GCA_020434495.1 Bdellovibrionales bacterium
CCATGCTTACCAAAGGCAATTTCAGAGATCGCCTTAGCGGAACTCCCTTGGAGAAGGGATGCAAAAAATTCTGTTCGTCCTGTCGCAAATCGCGCTTCACCCGCTGCAGGGGCCGCTGGGGTCTGCGCGGTTCGATCTTGGAGCAGTGCTTGAAACGCCTTCACGAGCTCTTCACTCTCCTTCGGTCCGGCCTGCTCCTTCGGAACCGATTGAATTCGCTGCACCGCCTCAACAAACTCCTTTACTACTTGGGTTTCCTGTTTCTGCTCTGGCTGAAATTGCGCTTGAGCCGGTGCTTGCGCAGCTTGCTCTGGCTTTTTTGATTGTTCTTCAACAATTCCTTGAGGCTGCGCGACGACTGGCTTTTCGGGATCAACTTTCTTCTCCTCGATTACAGTCTCTACAACAGTAGGCTTTTGCTCGGAAACCACTTGAATACCCGGAGTTGCTTCAACCGTCTCGGGAGTGACACTGGCCACTCCGTCAGCCGCAACCTCGACCTTCTCTTCGATAGTTGATCCCTCTGGCTCTGACGTTTCCTTTAGTAGTTGGTCGACTACCTGCTCTGCTGGAACCTGAGCAACAATAACTGGAGTATCTGGCTGGGGAGTTTCCTCATCCTCTGACACCACGACCTCACATTCTGTTGCCATTTGCGGAGCTTCACCTTCATCGTCGCAACTCTGGCAATTCCCTTCTTCGTGCTCCTCAACTTCCTCCTCTATTTCCTCAGCGACTTCCGAAGATTCTCCCTCCTCGCTCACCGCATCACAGGATTCTGCACCCTCTTCACAGTGCTCAACCTTTTCCACACTCTCTGCCTGTACCGAATCTTCGGTAGGCTTCGTATCTTTTTCAGTGGTTGCTTTCTCTTCGGTCGTTGCAACCTTATTCACAGGAGCGGCAGTTGCGGGAGCGATCGGTTGCAACTCGTGGGTGTTCTCGAGTTGAAGAGAGATCTTATCCAGTAGGTTTGAAAACTCTTCAAAGAGCGCGCCTTCACCCTTTACCGCCGCCGCTTCAGGAGCGGAACCCACTGAGTGGGTGGAGCGTGAGTGCTGAGAAATGGCGCTAGGCATAAATGTCCTCTTTCGGGGTGCTCAAAAACTACTTGTTGAATAATGAGCAAGCCCTACGCCAAAACTCGACTCTTCCAATATCGCCTAATTTCAATATGTTAAGACTGAGAGGCTCCTCTCAGAGCGGGCAAGAACTGCCCTACAGGAGGCCTATTTTTCCGAATATCGCGGTAGGGCAATAATAACCACCTGTCCGAAATCACTACGTTTTCTTGGTAAGGAACACTGACAAATTGCTCACGAATCACCTTATGCATAGGCGTAAACCTGACTTTTTCCCTTGAACTACGCACCCTGAGTTTAAGTTGGCTGACACAGATTCTTTACACATCCGAGGAGCCTTGTTGTCGGGTCAGTGAGTTAGAGAGAGATAAGGAGAAGGTCACGCTCACGCAAACGAGCAACATTCCTGCCCCGCTACTTTTGTGTGTGAATTCAAAGTTTAGGTCTTGTTGAAAGCTCGTTGAGTGCGCAATGGTGCTTGCTCCAATTCAGTCTAATGGAAGCGGTTGTAGTTCATGAGCATCATCACTGTTTCGAATCTTAAAGGGGGAGTGGGGAAAACAAGTCTCGCGGTAAACACAGCT
Organism: Bdellovibrionales bacterium; assembly: GCA_020434495.1. Lineage (GTDB taxonomy): Bacteria > Bdellovibrionota_C > UBA2361 > UBA2361 > RFPC01 > RFPC01. The sequence continues at coordinate 1,667 of JAGRAT010000349.1, forward strand.
CACGCTCTTTCGAAGCGATTTTGCGAGACCCTGCTCATCGATCTCGATCCACAAGGAGACGCATCGGCACTACTCAAGCGGAGAATGCCAAACTCGTCAGAGCAGAGAATTGGCGAACAAAACTCTGGCGAACAAAACTCTGGCGAAATCCATGCGAAGAACACCGGCGAAGAACTCTTTGGGCGCTTCATAGCCGCATGCCGTGGTCAGATAGAGGAAGTACGTCCAAGTTTAAGCCTCCTCTCGGGACACACTCTGGCGCGACTGTCTCCGAGTCGCAATCTCGACTCGCTCACTGAACAACCAGAGTTCCTCTCGAGAATCCTCGAAGAACTCGCGCAGCTATATGATAATGTTGTCATCGACACACCGCCAAGCTGGGGAGACGTGCACAAGGCAACTCTCCCTTGCAGCGAACTCGTCATTATTCCCGTAGATCCAAGCGAAATGAGCGTCCGGGCAGCTATCAAATTCCTCAATCAAGCTTCAGAAATAGCCCCAATTTCGGCACTTCTCGTTAGAACGCTCGTGAGCCGAAGGGCCACACAAATTGCAGCGCATTCACAGAAGAAACTTGAGCAAGAGTTTCTCAGTGAGAAGCGAGAGGCAGCTGGTGAATGCCTCCCTCCAAAACGAGTGATGCTAAAGGGTGTGAGGAAAGACCAGGGTGTTCAGCCTGAAATTTACCTCTCAAGTTCTACTATTTTCAGATCAGAACTCGTTCACAAGCTTACTTTTCAAAAGCGAACTGCTTTTGAGCATAGAGATCTCACCCTTCTCCAAGGCGGATACATGCAGCTCGCGAAGGAAGTGGAGGAGGTATTGGCGCTGTCAGAGCCAGCAGCGGAAGAGGAAAACGATCTCGAATTCGACCTCGCCTTTGGATAGCGGCACCCTCTTACAATCAATGCTTCCAGTTTATTGTCATCGGCAGTTTATTGTCATCGCCAGTACTTTCTGTTGGCCCAAATCCGAATCGGTTGGTAGACTCTTCATGGTTTAAAGACCATGGTTTGATCTGGAGATAGGAGTAAGAAATGGATCTCAATGGAAAAATTGTTTTCTCTTCCGGGCGAGCGGTTGATTTCGATCTCTGGACACTAGATCTCAGTAGCGGGGTCATTACCCAACTCACCCGTGGAAGCAATCTTTACGATGAGCCCTGCTGGTCGCCTGACGGGTCAAATGTCGCCGCTATTTGCACCGGCAAAGACAGTATTCCTTCTCTTGTGGTAATGAATGCCGATGGCTCTGGGGAGCATCAACTTACTCATGGAATTTTTGCCCAACACCCAACGTGGTCCCCGTGTGGGAAGTACTTGGCGTTCACAGGCAATGCAACAAATCCGAACGAGCTCGATATCTACCGCTGCGAGGTGAGCACCGGACAAGTCGAAAAGCTCCTTGCTCGTGAAGGAATCGAACGAGAACCTCATTTTTCACCAGACGGGAAAAAGCTTCTTTTCGCCTCCATTCAGCACAATTCAACCGATCCCGCATCCCAGGGCAGCACCAATATCTGGGAGTACGATCTGGAGTCAAAATCCGAACGAGCCCTCTGCTCTCATCCAGCCCACGATTACTGCCCAAGATATTCTCCGGATGGAACACAGATAGCTTTTGTATCTCACCGGAACAGTCGAACTGAAGAAGAGTATCTCCATCAGCTTTCTGCTATTTCAAACGAACTGAAGACATCGGACCTCGAGGAGATCGATGATGCGATCCGAAAGATTCTCGCCCTACAGATGGACTCGGACATCTATATCATGAATAGCGATGGCTCTAACTTACGGCAACTTACCAAAAACGAAGGGTGTGACGTTGGAATCTGTTGGTCTCCGGATGGAAAGTATCTCTGCTACTCCTCTTCAGTCCCAGGAGATTCCGCACAAGAGCGATTAAGCGTTGTTTCAGTTTCAACGGGAGAAGAGCATCATCTTTCATACGATCGAACCCTGCTCCAATCCGAGATCGGGGCGGACGAGAAGAATTACCTTAACCAAGCCTGGTTTCAGCACTTAGTGCCGGACTTTATCGAACGTCGATTCGTTGATCCATCCTTTTGGGGGGAAGAACGTCGGCCAAACTGGAAGGCCTAGCGTATCCTTCAAGGACCG
>JAGRAT010000350.1 GCA_020434495.1 Bdellovibrionales bacterium
CTGATTCTACGGGCAGTATTTGTTGTCCCTCCGGGGGACCTCCCGGCAACTTCAGTTGCCTTCGGTTTAGAACTTTTGGAAATATTAAAATCGGAAGGCCCGCTTGAGTTCTGTTCCAACTAATCGAGCCATTACGGGCCAGTTGCCATAGCTCGCATTAATTTCGTCGTGCTGCCCAAGAAGTGCCCGAGCCATCTGGCGAGTCTCAGGAGAAAATCCCCCTATTACCCGAGCTGTATAGAAACGTCCCTTTGCATCAAAGTGGAGTGTGCAGACAGACTCGTCATTTCGCGTATCTAGCCGTTTGGGAGAAACGGGAAGCTCTGGAGAACTCGTAAAGTATGGTCGAAAAAGAATGCTTAACCGCGAGTGATCTCTTCGACTGCCCGGCCTATGACTAGGAGAAACCCAGAGCGGAAGCTCTTCGTTGTCCACAAACGCTTGCAGTTCTTTTCGGAACTCTTTTGTATCTCTCTTTAGGGAATCAAGCTGGGCTCGAAAGTGTCTGTCTGAAGGATCGAACATCACGAGATCTTTCGTCCAGTGAACTTCTCGAATCTCGGCTCCGAGCGCGCGAGCCTCGTGCTCGGATACGCCTGGTGGAAGTTTCCGGAAAGCTCCTGGTAGGCAAGCCCCACCAAGATCCAAGGGCTGACCTTCGCACCGTCGTAAATTCCAGTTCTCTTGTCGACCCTCGCTGTCCCCAGCAGTAGGTAACCTGATGCCCATTTTGAATACGTTAGATATGTTAGAAGAGTATTAACAACGTATTTGTAACGCGTGAGTTTTTCAGCAGGCAATAGGAAGAAGAAAAAAACTTTATCTTGATAAAGTAAGTGGGTACCACCGAGGTTGTTCGTTTTAACTAACTGAAATCTCTAATTAATAGTCTGTGTCAATGTGTATGAACAAGGCACTACCAATTGAGCTGCGGGTCAGGGACTTCCGCTAGTTCACCGTCTATTTTGGTCCTCTAGTAGCCGCTCAATTTCGCGCTCAAAGCGGAAGATTGAGTTCGGGCAACATGCGCAGTTCCCTCCTGTGCAACACGGTGCAGCAGTGGGTCCACAGTCGAATTGGCACTGCGAATCTTGTTTGCAGCGGAAGTCTCCAACTCCACATCCCCCCTTATAGGAGTCCCCTGCGACGAGAGAGAGGCCCCCAGTAAAAATGAAAGAAAGAAGAACTGCGCCGTCGCTCGCTTTACATTCGCAAGTTCCTCCGCAGGCTTGGTCGCATGTATTCTTGACCACCTCTCCGGGACAGTCGCAGGCACTGCAATTAAATCCTGTTTGAGCATAGGAGGGGGGCACTGAAAGAAAGAGAAGTAGAGTAAGTAAAATAAGAAGTGGTTTAGCCATGGAGTCCCCCCGAAGACCTTTGTTGAATAGCTTTACGGCTTGCCCGGCAAGGCAATTCCGCATTTACAGCGGTCGATGCCCAATAGGCTTTCTCGTTTCTTTCGGCCAGTGTCGGTAGGGTTATTGCGAAATTTTCGTAGAATGTTGCGTAGAGGCTAAAAAAATCAAAATCTCCCTCTCCGGCCCCGAGATTTCTTGCATAACAATAGAAGGGAGAGTTGTTTTGACAGGTAGGGATTATCACGAAAATAAGCAATCTGGCGAGGCCGAGGTAGACCCTCCGGCATTTGCAGATCTCGCTAAAGCTCCTGTGCGAACGGTGGATGTTGGAGATTGGCCAACTCTTGAGAATATCATGGACAAGCTTAACGAACTTGGTCTCCTCGGAGAGGGGTTTGTCTACACAGCTCTGAAGACAGACCGGGTTGAAGATGTTCATCAACACGGCTCCTATGTGACGGATGAGTCAGGAAAGCACATTATCTTCGGTTGTACGTATCGAAGAATCGATGGCGAATGGATAATTGCGCAGATGAACAATAATAGTACTTACCTCACGGACTATATGACGCAGAACACTTCAGTTGGAGAGGACCCAGTTGTTGCAGTCTACGACCTCACACAACTACGCCATCACTGTGCTGCTGAATTTGAATTCGTTGACCCGGAGCGCAGAGAGAAGGCCCTCGTTGCGCTCGTCCGAATCCAAGGATTTTAGAGCTATCACTCAAATCAATCGCATGATGCGCTATTGCTATTGGTGCACCGGTATTCTCCCGCTACGAGTAGTGGGTTCAACAAGGAAACTCTGTCTCAAGGAAGAGCTTTGCCCGTACTTCACTCCAATAGGGTTTCGCCAGAGGATTGCTGAAAAATCCTACATGCCCTCCGAATTTTGGGGTTTCAAGGAACAAGACTTCACTTTCGGATGCGAGTGAATAGGGAAAACACTTTGGTGTGAGGAAGGAATCATCCATGGCATTGAGGAGCAGAGTTGGAATTGTGATGGATGAGAGAACTGATAGCGCACTCGATTGCTGATAGTAATCAACCGCATCCTGGAATCCCCAATACGGAGCAATATATCGATCATCAAACTGCCGAAATGTTTTTATACTCTCGAAGTCGTCAAGCGAGACCTCGCTTGGAAACAGCTTAGTCTTTAGCTCTAGTTTTTCTTTCAGCATCCTCAAGAACCGCTTCATATAGAAGGCGTTTCGGACGTTCGCCATTTGTTCGGCACAGCTCTGAAGATGTATTGGAGTTGAAATCGCTACGGCCCGGTATAGGCAGGCAGGAATATTTGATCCATGCTCTCCGAGATACTTCAGTAAGACATTTCCCCCAAGAGAAAATCCAACCAACGAAATTCGTTCGTAGTGAGAGGCAAACTCCCCAACTGCCAAACTCAAGTCTTCGGATGATCCACTGTGATAGGAATACGGTTTGCGATTCGGCTCACCACTACACCCTCGAAAGTTCATGGCCGCGATGTCAAACTTCCCAGCTCGAAGAGCGCTTACCATGCCTTTTACATATGGACTCCTCGAGCAACCTTCAAGGCCGTGCAGAATAACTACAAGGTGAGTAGTGTTATTTTTGCAGATATCAATATCAAGAAAATCACCGTCAGGGGTCTCAAGCCTTTGGCGTTCATAGCGAGGGGTTGAAGCTTTGCGAAGGCTACTGGAGAGAATTGTTTGAAGGTCGGTCTGCCGGAAAAAAAGATGGGGCAAAAATGATGAAGATGCAATTACGGGCATAATTTCCTACTAAAGGCTTTGTGCTTTTGGAATGACTTCTCGCCTGCCAGCTGGATTTTTCTACCCCAATTAGTCATCATCCGACAGTATCCTGGAGTGTTCCCCAAAAGTAATGCCATTTTGTGCCATTACTTTTTGGGACTGTCGTATCTGGGGATCGAGGATGAAAAAGGGAATTCTGCTTCTTGCGTGTTTGGCCTTAGCCTGTCTGTCTGCCTGCGCCAACAAGAAACTTGCCTCTCTCTCCCTTAAAACATTTCCGAATCCATCACCGCTTGAGGTGGTGGCGAAGCTCCCCTTCAGTCCGGGAAATGTCTCCGTCTGCCCCAATGGGAGAATTTTTGTCTCAGTGCACCAATTTCGGCCAGCGCCGGTTCGAGTGATTGAAGTTCTCCCCCCGAATTTGTATCGACCATTTCCTAATGCCGTGTGGAATCAGCAAGGCGTAAGCAGCGAGCGCCGATTTGTCGCACCACTAGGAGTTCAATGCGATTCTCACAACGTACTCTGGATCGTTGATAATGGGAATGGAAGAGCGGTCGTTCCGCCGAAACTTCTGGCATTTGATGTCAGTTCCGGGAAGGAGGTCTACTATTTCCAATTTCCAGAGGATGTCGCTCCAAGAGGAAGTTTCGTTCAGGATCTCGCT
>JAGRAT010000351.1 GCA_020434495.1 Bdellovibrionales bacterium
CCACTAAAACAAAATCGAAGCTCTTCTCTGGAAGAGGGATCGCTATTCCTTCCATCTTGTAGACTCTTTCGCCGACAACCGCTCGAATAGAGCCAACTGCTTCTTCTATGAGGTCGACACTACTCCACTGCCCTCCAAGATCTCTCAGCTTGGAACTGATGACTCCATTGTCACCGCCAATATCTATGAGATGTAATCCTCGAAGATCAGAAGGGAGAAACGCTTTTAGGTAAGCAAACTTCTCCTTTTTTAGAGGCGAACATCGGAAGAGCTCCTCTACCCAATCAGTTTTATTGGGCGCGGCGGTAGTACAAGCTTCAGGCTGTGCTGTCATTTTAGATCGCTGGAATTGGTCTCATAAATAGTACCTCGTACAAAGTACACGTAAGGATGCAAGAGCAAGTGCCACGGAATACCCGGACGCGGACGTTGTACGTAACCCTCTACGGCGGTCTCATAGGTATCTATGAGACCGCTTTTGGTAAAGGTTAAGTTGCACCGAAGTTACACAAGAATTCTCCTAAGATAAATTCCTATAGAGCTCACAACTCTTCAAAAGTTTAAGACTATGCACTGGCTCACGGTACTCCACTGAAAGATTCACTGATCGTCTGCCACCATGAAAATCGCCTCGACTTTTTCACCACGGCCTTCTTCGTGAAGCTGAGGATACTTAAAGTTTCCTCTGTCCTAAATTCTTCCAAGGTGTCTTGAGAAAATACAGCTTCACTTTCTCAGACCCCACTTAACTTATTGATTTTTCAAGTAACTCGAAGTTCATTTTGTGCTCAATTTTCTTACTCTTTATACTCTACCAATAACATTAAGCGGTTAGCTGTATTGGCAAGCAACTTGAAATGAGTAACTTGCTCGCAAGGATAAATGACCTGACCAAACATGGATGGAGCCCATTTAGAGGCCCTTCATGACCCCCAGGAATCAGGTTAGCGGCGCTTCGGTGACTAAGGATGGTCGATTGCAAACAAGGGTTGGCACGCACTTACTTCTACTCGGTTGTACCATAATCGTTAGAAGCAAGGTCACGTTCCGGTCCGATTGGTAATAACTCTAGAGAAGCCTTTGGCAACTGGATTTCAGTTTTTAAGTGTTTTTCGTTGTTGAGTTTTTACCGAGGCATTAAAAAAACCAACACCAGCAGAAGGGATGAGGTGAATATGCAAGACCATGAAGATAACGGAATTATCAATCGCCTATTTCAATCTTTCCAAGACCTCGAGAAAGCAATCGGTAGTGCTCGAAAGACTCTCGAGGAACGCGAAGAAGTTCCAGCAGAAGTTGTTGAGCGACTGAATTCTTACGACACGATTCTCGCAAAGCAGAGAAATCTCGCAAAGGAGCTTTGTGAGAATATCAAGCAGGGCAACTGGGATGAGGTGACTCGTCAAGTGGGCCTCATCAACGGCTTGTCAGCGATGATTAGAGACGATGCGAGAGCAATCCTTTCAAGCCTCGCTCTCAATTCAGATGAAGAAAGCGACGACAAGATGCACTTCTGTTAACAAAGCGTACCAGAGCTCTTCATGAGCTTTGAGCGTGTGCCTTTCGGTATTGCCGTGCTACCCTAAAGGCATGCGCTCACGCTCTCACATCACCCCTCTTACCATTCGATACTCAGATGAAGATGGCATAGCGCTTATTCTTGCTCTATTCATTGTCGCCCTTTGTACAGTAATCGTTACTCAGCTCACTTACACCGGGATGCTCGATACCTCGCTGCACCTATTGTCCAAGCGCTCCCTTGAATCGGAGTACCTCATGAAATCGGCGATAAACTTCGGGCGTGCGATATTAAAAGCTGATGTATCTGAAGAAGATGCCGAGCAAGACGCGTGGGGTCCGTTTCTAAATGGAATTGAGATTCCAAAAGAGATTCTGAATGTCCGTGACCCCTCGGTTCGGGTTGAGCTGGAAATTCGGCCGGTATCGGCTAGCCTGCCCTTGCGTGCTGTCGTGAGTGGAGACAGAGCGAATGTAAAATGGCGTGACGTGTTTCAGCGATTTTTTGAGAAGATGGGTTTTGATAGCGACGAGCTGCCGGATGAAAGCGGTCTATTTCCGGGCCAGGTTTTTGATTCCTCCCAGGTCGTAGCGAACATGATCGACTACATGGACACCGATGAAGTGAGCTATGAAGCAGATGATTTTGTTGGAGGAATTGAGTCCAACCTCCCAGACTCAGCCACATTCCCAAACCGAAGCTCGCTTCGCTGGATTGGAGAGCTCTATGCGATCCCGGGAATGAATGCGGATCGAGTGAGAAGGATATCTCCCTTTGTTACAGCGTTCGGCAATGGAAGAACCGTAAACATCAATCTTGCTCCTCGAATAGTCCTGGAATCTCTTCACCCCGAAATAGGAGCAAGCCAAGCTGAGGCCATAATCCAGCTTCGCTCCGAAGAAGCCTTCACAAATGTAAACAAGAAGGGTCGGCTAGCGCCGGACATTATTCCAGAAGAGGTTTACAACGAAATTACCCCTCTAATCGGTATCGGAAGTAGATGGTTTCAGATATTGGCAAAGGTCGATTACGGCTCTTCTACTTCCTTTATGCGAGCGTACGTGTCTCAAACGAAGCCAGGGGAACTCCCCCTCCTAAAAATCACAGAGATGTTTTAGAAAACCCAAGCTGCTTAGGGAAGATCTATTGCTTGCGGATAATCATTTGCTTAGTGGCTTCACCTTGATAGTGTTTTGGTCAGTGGTGGTGGAGATATCAGAATGAAGATTGACCCACTACGAGAACGAATGTGGGGGCAGTTCGCCCCAGAAGAGCTCCGCACCCCTGGCGACGTCGGAAAAGCTTGGTTAGACCTACAAGCCTCACCTCAATTTGATAGATACTTTGCAAGACATATCTCCCTGGTGGATATGCAAAAGGCGATGCTGAAATGGCTCATTGATGAGGTACAAACCCACGGACTTTTTGTCAATGAAGATGATATGCCGGGATTCATATGGCCCCTCATGAGAGAGACTACCAGACACCTGGCGGCCCTCGCCTCAGAGGATATCGGTCGCAAAGTCATTCCGGCTATTGGAAAACCAGTGCGAGCCTACCTCCCCAACGACATCACTCTCTACAGCCATGTGGTAGAATTTCGGGACGAAAATGGTCAATGGATAGTCCACCACCCAGGTGAAGGAGGAACCAGCTGCCTACCTCACCCAGCCGGGCATTTCATATTCCATGGCACCGAAGATGGCGAGTCTCCATATCCTGATTTTCGAACAAGCACCTTGCTCCACATCTCTCCCGAGGCACTCATAACTGAAGCATATCAACTGATTCAAGATATCAATGTCGATTCACAGTACACAAAAGATTGGTGCGCCCCTACAACGTTCCTTGCTACAGAGATTCGAGCATTTATCGCTTCGAAGTATAAGGAGATGCAACCTGAAAGAATTCAGATTGTATCTCTACTCACTTCCGAAGATCGTCAACCTACGCTCAAAGATGGGCCTATCGAGTATGTAGTAACTCAGGTTAAGGGGAAAATAGAGATGTTCCCTATCAAGGTCTCTCTCGATGATTATGGAATAGTACAAATATCAGATCGATTAGTGGAGTAATCGGTTCCGCTATAGTAATCCTCAAAAGCAAGCAATCCTCAAAAGTGAGGGTACGATCTGGTCCTACTCTTGACGAGCACCCGAGCTCGTCTCCTCGACAACATCATTAAGTGCCTTAGCAATCTCTTCAGATGACACGTACAGGAAGTTGTGCCCCACAT
>JAGRAT010000352.1 GCA_020434495.1 Bdellovibrionales bacterium
TCGCTTTTGGCTGATTCTACGGGCAGTATTTGTTGTCCCTCCGGGGGATCTCCCGGCAACTTCAGTTGCCTTCGGTATAGCTCGAGCTCCTCCGCGTGTACTTGCTGAGTGGTGAGCAGAAAGACGAGGATCGAACCAGCAACGAGGACAATCTTGCGGGCTATTGAAGCAATCCAGATCTGTTCGGGCCTCTCTTTGTACATATAGATTGAGATTCCAAGTTCTTTATCCTTGTTTCTTAGGTCGGAATGTTCATTCGATTTTTTGATGAATTGGCGCTCTATTTCCGCTATTGAACGAATATTCTATCGAAATTCTTGGATGCAGCTCTTCCGGTGGTCGGCGAAATGTCCTCTTGGCGGTTTCCCTTTTCTCGCTGGTGTGCACCAATATGGAAATCCTTCGCCAGAGAGCTTTGTAGATGGAAAATCAGGATAGAGGAGAATTTTAGTGAAGCGTGAAAAGCGTCGAGAAATTCGTTCCGACATGAAACGCCTCTTAGCAAATCTCGATGAGCGGTGGGTCCGAGCGGCGAGTAGTCAGCTTTGCCAACATCTTCTTGAGCTCTTGAGGACTCCGAGACTTGCTACCCGATCTCATATTCTTGCATGGACTTCGTTTTTTCCTGGCGAAGTAGATCTCACCGCCTTTATCAGTGATCTGGTGGAGGAGCGAATTTTTTATCTTCCAAGGTGCCACCCTGATTTTTCTATGGTTTTTATCTCAGTTGGTCGAGATTGGACGCAGGAGGTTGAACCGGGAAGTTTCGGAATTCCAGAGCCAAAGTCTGATGCAGGAAATCGCTTTGACCCCGAGAGTGAGGCGTCAGAGGCGATCGTTATTGTGCCAGGAATGGCGTTCGATCCTCTTGGAAATCGGATTGGTCGAGGGAAGGGATACTACGATCGTTTCTTGGGACAACCTGCAATGAGTCGGGCGAAACGAATTGGTGTGGGATGGAACCTGCAGATGGTGGATCGCATCGCCCCAGAAGCGCATGATATTCCGGTAGACTACATTTGCACAGAAGAGGGTGTGATTTCCGCAGATCTCAGTGAGTCTTAGATGGGTTGGGTATCCTAGAATAATTCGGTGATGAGAGGGCTATGAAGTTGATTTGTGTGGGCGACGTCGTTGCACGTCCCGGTAGAGACATCATTCGAGAGCGACTTAAATCGCTTAAAGAGGAATTGAATGCGGATGTCGTCATCGTCAATGGAGAGAACTCGGCCGGCGGATCTGGGATCGATGCGAAGTGCTTTAAGGAGATTCGTGACGCTGGCGCCGATGTGATAACCCTAGGGGACCACACCTGGCGAAGAGCGGAGGTGCGAGCGATCCTCTCAGACGCTCGCTCAAATTGCATCTGTCCGGGAAATTATCCTGTAGGCGATCCCCCTGCCCGTGGATGGTATATTCACGAGTGCTTGGGAGTATCAGTGGGAGTATTGAACGTCCTTGGGAGAACGTTCCTCCAGAATGCTCTCGATTGCCCGTTTCGTTACGCTGAAAGGGTACTGAGCGAACATCTTGCCTCATGTGCGGTAGTGGTGGTGGATTTCCATGGGGAGGCGACATCTGAGAAATGGGCATTTGCAAGGCACTTTGATGGGAAGGTGTCACTCATTTATGGAACCCATACCCACGTTGCTACTGCTGATGAATGTGTTCTTGCTGGAGGGACGGCTTATATCACCGATATCGGCATGACGGGGGCGCATTCTGGAGTCATCGGAATGGATGAACAAACAGCTGTGAATCGTTTTCTCACGGGACTTCCTTCGACCTATAAGGCTGCTACCGAGGATGTGCGGCTGAATGGGATTGTTGTTGAACTTGATGAGATGACTGGCAGGGCTAGGAGCATTGAGCGAATAGTAAGAAAATTGAGCGAATAGTAAGAAAACTGTGAGAGCTCCTTCTCGCTAATTCGTGAGAGCCTTTGTAACCGCCTGATCAAGAGTCTCTATGTCGAACGGCTTTGGAAGGTGATTGATCGGGTCGTTTGGATCGGAGTTGGATAGTCCGAAGCCGCTCATAAGAATGTATTTCGTTTTTCCGCTTCCTTTCCCCTTCAAGTCTTGAATGAGATCTCTTCCGCTGATGCTCGGCATCATGTAGTCAACGAGGAGGAGATCGAATGCCTTCTCTCCAAAGGCCGTGGAAGCTGCCTCTGCGTCTCCGCAGGTTGTTACTGAATACCCGAGCATTTCAAGCATTTTTCCGATTAACACCCGGATTTCCGGTTCGTCTTCTACCACAAGGATTGAAGCATCTTTCTGTTGAGTCTGTTTTGTAGATTTTTCCGCCGGCATTGCTTCAACCGGAGGGGTCTCGAGCACTTCGGCTACCGGATCGGCGAGCGGAAGATAGACTGAAACGGTGGTGCCCTTTTCCGGGAAGCTTTCGACTGAAAGGAATCCATCATGTGCCCGAAGAATGGCGTAAACGATGGAGAGTCCCAAACCAGAGTTCCCACGATTGAATTTTGTAGATACGAGCGGAGCGAAGGCCTGAGAGACCATTTCAGAGCTCATCCCACAGCCAGTGTCTCGAACGGTGATGCGAGCGTACTTTCCGGCACGAGCGCCCGGATGAAGTTGTGCAATGTCTTCGCCCATCTCCTCAGAGCCCACGGCCAGCTCGATATTTCCGCCGCGATCTCGATAAGAATCTTTTGCGTTGCTAATGAGCTCCGTAAGCACCTGCATGAGAAGATTTGAGTCTCCAGAGATCCAGAGCTCCGATTCCTCTTCCTTGGCAATTTTTAATTGAAAGCGCTCTCCAAGAAGTTTCTGGAGAAATTCCACCTTCTCGTGAATGAGTTTGCCAACAGAAAGAGATCGAAACGGAGTAGGTTTCCCCTCAGAGAAGTCCAAAAGTTTCCAAACGAGTTCCCCAGCCTTCTGCGCTTGGCCACGAATCTCTTCAAGGGCGATGCGTTGCGACTCCTGGTCACGTGTTCGAAGTGCGAAGCTTGCCCGTCCGATGATAGCTGTTAGGGAATTGTTGAAGGAGTGGGCGATACTCCCCATGACACTCCCCAAATTCTTCATCTTTTGTGCTTCGAGGAGGTGGAATTCAATTGTTCGCCGATCGGTAATCTCTTGTACGGTGAGTAACCTTCCAGGAGATTGCTCTTCATCGTGGTGAGGCTCGATGACGACGGAGAAGTATCGAAGTCGTTCCGGAAGTTGGTTTACTTTGAACTCTGCCGATATTTTTCCGTGTTCAGCGCTCTTCTTCACATACTCCTGAAGGGAGGCCCGAATCTCATTGTCCATTGAGCAGTCAAATAGCGATTTTCCGGTGAGATCCCCTTCAGCGCTTTGGATAAGCTCAAGAAACCGATGATTGGCGAAGATGACTTTTCCTGTGGACGACAGCGCGCAAACACCAGGTGGAACAATGATGGCACTCGGGAGATCGCGAAGGGCATTTTGGAGCTCGAAATCGCGAGGAGGTTTCGGTGAAGTCGGAAGGAGCTCTTCTGTTGAGAACGAACCGGATAATCGTCTGCTCTTTTCGTGTGGAGAGAGCGCGAGAGTGGTGGCATCTATCCAGCGGCTGCCAAAAGCGGCGAGTCCTACGATCAGGACCGCAAAGGTGAGAACGATTCGGAGATCGAACCCCTCTGTGATAGGTACACCGTTAATCATTTCAGTGAAGGGAGTGACGAAAATTCCTCCCAGAGCAATAAGCGAGAATAGTGTTCCAGCAATCGCTGCAAAGAGTCGTTGTTGATTCG
>JAGRAT010000353.1 GCA_020434495.1 Bdellovibrionales bacterium
CGGTGTGAAGCGAATGTTCTCACCGAAGACTTTCGTAAGAACCGGAGCCTCTATTTTGAAACTCACAATCATCCTTCCGATAGCGTATTACGCTTTGAAAAAATTTGCTCCCTCGATGGTTATGCTCATGCATCTGAATCTCTCTCAAATTTTTGAGTTCACTACAGATGCCCTCTTCTATGTTTTTTGGAAGATACTGTACGTTCTCATCGCTTTCGCTTTATTTGATTACTTCTACTCAAAATGGCAGTGGCTTCGACAAAATCGCATGACCAAAGAAGAAGTCAAAGATGAACGAAAATCGATTGAGGGTGATGAAAAAACAAAACGCCAGATTCAGGCGAAGGGTCTTCAAAGGATTATGGAGCGAATACAGAATAGCGTTCCTCAAGCAGATGTGATCATCACCAACCCAACGCACTACTCCATAGCGCTGAAATATGATCGCGAATCGATGGCGGCTCCAAAGGTTATCGCCAAGGGGAAGGGATTTTTGGCTCTTCGTATTCGAAAGATTGCCAAGGCACATGGAATTCCGATTCTTGAGCGAAAGCTCCTTGCTCGGGCCTTGTACGCGTCGTGTGAAGTTGGAACTGAAATTCCGAAGGATATGTTTAAGGCGGTCGCACAGGTGTTGGCGTACGTCTATAAGTTGAAAAATCCACATGCTGCGCGGCAGTGGTCGAGAACGTAATCAATAAGGATTGAGAAGAATGTCTGACAGCAGAGCGAGAAGCATGAAAGCGAGTTCGGTTCCTATCGCATTGATCGGAATTCTCACAATTCTGATCATTCCGATCCCTACCGCGTTGCTCGATATTTTCCTTGCTCTCAACATCACAATCTCGCTAGTGATACTCTTTGTCTCTCTCTATATGGGCCGCGCTATCGATTTTACTTCGTTTCCAGCCCTTCTCCTTGTGACCACGTTATTTCGCCTCGCGATGAACGTTGCCTCAACGAGGCTTATTCTCCTGAATGGCGACCAGGGCTTGGATGCGGCAGGTAATGTCATTCAAGCGTTTGGAGAGTTCGTCGTTGGGGGGAACTACGTCATTGGGGTAGTTATTTTCATCGCCATAAGCATTGTTAATTTAAAGGTTATTACCAAGGGCTCTAGCCGTATCGCGGAAGTAGCCGCTCGCTTTACCTTGGATGCCATGCCTGGTAAGCAGATGGCGATTGACTCAGACCTGAACACCGGCCTTATTAATGAAGAGGATGCAAAAACGCGTCGGAAGGAACTGCAGCAAGAAGCAGAGTTCTATGGAGCAATGGACGGTGCTGCAAAGTTCGTAACTGGAGATGCTGTTGCCGGACTTTTCATCACCGGCATCAACATCGTTGGGGGTCTCTTTATCGGTATCATTCAGAAAGAGATGGACTGGATGACGGCTGCCGAAACGTACACACTTCTGACCATTGGGGATGGGCTTGTGAGCCAAATTCCATCGATTATCATCTCTACATCTTCCGGTCTTATCGTTGCTCGTGCTGCTTCCGGTGACGATCTCGGAAACGAAGTGTTGAATCAACTCGGGCGAACAGCAAAGCCACTTTTCCTCGCCTCTAGCGTCTGTTTTGGATTGGCAATTGTGCCAGGTCTTCCATTCCTACCCTTCACTGTCCTTTCTTTGATGTGTGGCGCAGCTGGTTTCGTTCGACGTTCAACCATGAAGAGTGAAGAGGGTGGAACAGGAGGATCTCGTTCTGGCGGCGATGAAGCTGCATTGCCAGAGGAAACCGGACCGAAGCCGGGAAGTACCGAAGAGGTGACCGGACTGCTCGGTGTAGACACGCTAGAGCTCGAGGTAGGATACGAGCTTGTTTCTCTTGTCGAGGGTGGAGATCTCGTGGAGAGAATCCGTTCTCTTCGACGTCAGTTCGCTATTGATTTTGGATTTATCGTTCCACCTATTCATATTCGCGACAACGTTCGCATTGGTCCTTGCGAATATAAATTTCTCCTAAAGGGCAGTGTTATTGGTTCCGGTGAGCTGAAGTCAAATCACTTGCTTGCGATGGATCCGGGAACCGTATCCTCTCCTATAGAAGGAGAGGCAACGAAAGAGCCCGCTTTTGGACTCGACGCGCTTTGGATTCGAGATGGAGAGAAGGAGAGGGCGCAGTTCTCAGGCTATACTGTGGTTGACCTCTCAACAGTTGTCACTACACATCTCACAGAACTTATTCGTGCGAATATGGATGAGCTGATAGGGCGGCAAGAGACACAGCATCTACTTGATAAGCTTGGCGAGAGTCATCCAAAGGTTGTTGAGGAATTGGTTCCCGCGCTGCTCTCTCTCGGTCAAATTCAGCAGGTATTACAATGTCTCCTGAGAGAGCAGGTGAGCATTCGAGATTTTAGAACTATCATCGAAACGATTGCTGACTGGGCGCCATCGGTGAAACAGCCTGAGCGTCTTGCAGAGTGTGTGCGAAAGCGTCTTTCTCGTGTAATTACCGAAAAATATTCAACAGATGACGGAAGACTTCCTTTAGCAAGTCTGAACCCATCATTGGAGCGAGACCTCGGAAATGCCTTGCAGCAGACTGATGAGGGTGCATACCTTGCTCTTGAGCCTGGCCATGCTCAGAAGCTCATTAATGTTCTCAACAACGCAGCGAATAAGTTCATCGAACAAGGGCTTACACCACTTATCCTTGCTCCAAACCATATTCGGGCAGCACTTGCTCGATTTGTGGAACGGTTTGCTCCCGGATATGCGGTGATAAGTCACCAGGAGATAGCGCCAAATGTCAGAGTTCAATCGCTTGGTGTTATTGGACTTGATGAGGCGGCAAGTTGAGATGAAAAATAGATGTAACTTCAGGGGGTTATGAGGCCTCTAAAAGTTGAGCCGCTGAAGGCAAAAGTCGAATCGTATAATAAGGAAGAACTTCGTGTCGAAACGTTTGCAACTTGTAACTGAAAGCAATAGCCATCGGAGAAAACGTACAGTGCCAGCCAGGGTAATGAGTTTTACAAGTGGAAAGGGAGGGGTTGGGAAGTCTCACCTCGTCTCCAATACTGCTGTGGGACTTTCCCAAAAGGGAAGGAGAGTTCTGATCCTTGATGCCGATCTTGGTCTAGCAAATATTGATGTCATCCTCGGTCTTAATATTACGAAGACCATCCATGACTTCTTGGAAGGCCGGAGCACATTGGAGGAGCTTATTGTTGAAGGCCCAGCCGGGGTACATGTCATTCCTGCTTCGAGCGGAGTGGAGTCAATTTTACAATTGAGTCAGCAAGAGCGTCTCGGCCTATTGCAAGCGATTGAACAGCTTGCTGACGATTACGATTATCTTCTTATTGATACGCCTGCTGGAATCGGACCGGATGTTCTCTCATTTACTGGAGCATCCCAGGAAATTGTGTGTGTGATTACTCCAGAGCCGACATCGTTAACCGACGCCTATGCACTTATCAAAGTGCTCTCCCGCCGATTCGGAGAGCGCAACATCAGTGTATTAGTGAACAACGTGAAAAACGAGAAGAACGCCCAGCGAACCTTCAAGCGGTTTGATGAGGTCGTACACCAATACTTGCAGGTGGAACTCAATTATTTGGGATGGATTGCTCGAGACGAAGTAGTGCTTGAAGCAACACGTTTACAAAAACCTTTTCTACTGGAGTTTCCGAGCGAACGAGCTTCGCGTGGCATGCAACGGCTTGTTGAAACCATTGATGGCACGTTCTACGAAACACGGGTAAAGGGCGGAGTACAATTTTTCTTTAAGCAG